>UQWT01000019.1 GCA_900544815.1 uncultured Bacteroidales bacterium
TAGCGCTGTTTTGGAACTTTTAAAAGTTCCAAAACAGCACCAGAAATATTACTTGACACAGTTTAGTTTACACTCCCAATTTCTCTACTCCTAAGGATGAGTTTTTTAAATTTTTATTGTAATGTTGCACTTGCTTTTTGACTCTGCCGGATATACCTATTTGACTCTTGTTTAGGCCATTTGAAAATAATTCTTTAACTTTGTACCACATCAGATACTTCTGTATTTTGGAAGTCTCACTCATAGCATTGTGATTAGTTGTTGTCTACTCTAATTTACAATGCTATTTTCTTTTATTCTATTGTCGATTTTACTTTTCCGATTTTTGACGATACAAAATTACCGATTACATAAGTCATTGTTTGCTTGCTTCCGCTGTCGGGGTTCTCAGGGGTGAAACGCCCTGAGTGGGTTATTAGGGCAAAGCCTTAATCCCCTCGGGAGAGCCCACAACTACTTTAAGCGAAGCGTGTAGTTATAGTGGGCTATAACCTGAAGCCTCGTTTCTTCTTCGGCTGCAGTTGTGGCATCCGTCTTGCGGATTAGACTTGCGACTTTTTCTCTGCTTGTTTTGCTTGGCTTCTGTGGCATAAGTAGTCGTTCAAATCCTTATGCTCGGCATAGTGTTTCGACATATCTTGAAGCCTGTTTCAGAATATCTTTTTCAGATTTTCATAGGCTCTTTGTCCTGCTTGGTCGTTGTCGAGAAAACTACCTATTCGGGTGTATGGGTGGAGCAGTTGCTCGGCTTTTGAGAGGTTGGTAACGGAGTTCAGCACCATATAATCCTGCTCGCTTGTGCGTGGCCCTTCTGGATTGTTATTCGCTCGGATTGAGAGGAACGAGAGATAATCCATAAAGCCTTCGAAGAGGTAACAGACTGCCTGTTGCTCGCCCTGCTGTCGGATGTGGGTAATATCCTTTGGAGCAAGGCAACCTTTGAAGTAGCGGTTGCGAAGCTCATAGCCACCAGAGATATTCGGGAAGCCGATAGTGAAGTATGGTTTGCCGTTATGCTCAAATCGCAACTCCTTACACTCTCTTTTGGCGAGTTCGATGTTTATGCCTCGTCCTTGCAGATAGTCGATGAGGGCAGGAGAAGACAACTCGCCAACCTGTACGCCTTGAAAACTGCTGTTATGAGTTTTCTGCTCACCAAAAGAGAATGATGCCAGGCGTATGTAGGGAGTTCGCTCCGCTATGCGTTCCAACAGATAGGCTACATTCTCGCTATGGTATAGTTCTGCTGCCAATGCGATGATGTTGCCACCCTTGCCGATACCGAAGTCGTACCATTGGTTGAGTTCGGTGTTTACCTTGAACGAAGCATCGGTTTCGTTCCTCAGCGGTGATTTATACCATAGGCTCTTGCCCTGTTGCTTAACGGGTGTATATCCCAAACTTTGCAGATAGTCTGCCAACTTGATTTGTTTTGCGTCTTGAATTGTCATATTACATACGGTTTTAATGTTGATGAAAATTTGTTGATTTGATGAATTATTGATGTAATATGTTTATATACAGACTTGTAACAGCTCAACATATTCTTAACAAACTGCTCACCAAAAGAGAAATCTACAATTTGGTGTGTGCTGTATCTCAACTTCTCTTTTGGCTTGTTGAGATTTTGTTGAGAGTGTATATTGTTTATTGTCAGTGTGTTTATACTCATATTCAACAATTCAACAGAAAAATGATAGTATTACAGGGATTCAAGCTGCTCCCTTGTGATGGTGTAGTAGCGTCCCACTCTCCTTATCGGCTTATAGTGGCAACTTTGATTGTAGTTGCCTTGATAGGTGGTGTAGGTAAGCCCGTTGGGTGCAGGTGTCAGTTTCCAACACTCCTGCACCACCTTACGCACTTGATGTTTCTCTGCCTTTACCTGAGAGTGCATCAACAGCACAATAAGGTCGTTAAGGCAGAATGAAACGCTATCCACATTCATAGTTGCCATATTGTCGAGCAGCAGCTCCGACATCTCTATCTCCAATCGGTTGCGGTTACTGCGGATAATCCTCTGCAATGCTTCGGTATGCAGCAACGAAGGATTGAACCACATTCGGCTCTCCCTATCGGTGGATAACTTTCAATTGGTTAGAAAATGGAGAAATGCGGGGTATCTCCGCTTTCAAGCGTTGCAAGAAATTAGTATCATCGGACTGCAAGTGGTTTATCTTGCGTACCCAATAGCGTGTTTCCCCTGCATCGATGATTACGGGCAGATACTCATTGTTTGAGCATAGCACGAATTTGGAGAAGAACGCTATTTCATCACGGTCTTTACCTTTGGCTTCTACCTTGTAGGATAGTGTGGTGTTCAGATCCTTCAATCGTTCGCTATCCTCCCTGCAGTTGAGCAGCACCTCATCAACCACAATAAGGAGTTTATCAGCCCAATCGGAATTGAATTGACTGCGGAAATCCTCGTTGGTGTTGAATATTACATTGTTCTGAAAGAGGGCTTTCAGAAAATTAAGAAATGTACTCTTGCCCGTATTGCGTCCTTCTGATACCAATAACAGGATTGGCAACTTCTGAACGGGTTGCAGATAGAGTAGTTGCAGATAGTCCATTCCCAACTCGTTTGGCAAAGGCTTCGTTCTCCTTGTCGAATGCTCGGAGGAGGGTTTCATATTCCGTTCCGATGCCTTGATAGGCATTGCGTACCATTTCGGCAGTTACAAAAGCTTCTCTGTCCGAAATGCGTTGATAGTGTTTAATGATTTGAGCCTTGATATTATCCAAAGCCAAATTGATGTCTCTCGATTCCTTGCTCTTGCCCTTTGCTCGGTTGCCTTTAACATCCCATAGGTCTTTGTGGATGCTCTGCTTGCAACTGAATTGAGCTACAGAACCGTTGATTGTCACTCGTTCCATAATAGGAACAATTCCGTTTTTCTCTTTGCTTCCGTTCACATAGAACAGCACCTTAAATGTACTTCGTATAATCTAATCTTTTTTGTTACAAAATTAGTTATCAGCGAGTTATACATTGATATGCAAACTAATGTAGAACGATGAAACGTGACGACACAAAGAAAAACTTTACCGCATTATCGGGTAATGATTAGGCAACCGTTCTATTTCATTACCTTGCGTTTCTTTGCTAAATTGCCATTGTTACTATTTCCGAGGTTTTCTGCTTAATGCGTTATGGTTCAGTTCAAAACGCAGAAATTCACCTTTTTTGCTCCGAGAACCGTAATTTTTTGGATAAAAGTGACTAAATTTGTGGAGATACAACAATACGGCAGATGAAACAGTATTTAGACCTTTTAAAAAAGATAATGGATGAGGGTGTGGTTAAAGGAGACCGCACGGGAGTTGGTACAAAGAGCATCTTTGGGCATCAGATGAGATTTAACCTCAGCGAGGGTTTCCCGCTACTTACAACAAAGAAACTGCATCTTAAATCCATTATTTACGAGCTTCTTTGGTTCATTAAGGGGGATACAAATATCAAATATCTTAATGATCACGGAGTTTCTATATGGGATGAGTGGGCAGACGAGAATGGCGAGTTAGGACCTGTTTACGGTGCCCAATGGCGTAGATGGAAAACCGCAGACGGAAGGGAGATAGACCAGCTCTCTGAGCTTATGGAGCAACTAAAAAACAATCCAAATTCCAGAAGGCTTATCATATCTGCGTGGAATGTGGGGGAGATTGAGAAGATGGCTCTGCCTCCGTGCCATTCACTATTTCAGTTTTATGTTGCAGAGGGGAGGCTCTCTTGTCAGTTGTATCAAAGGAGTGCAGACACCTTTTTGGGAGTTCCCTTTAATATTGCATCGTATGCCCTGTTAACAATGATGATTGCAAAAGTATTGGGATTGCAGCCGGGAGATTTTGTACACACTCTTGGCGATACCCATATTTATCTTAATCATTTTGAGCAGGTTAAAGAACAATTGGACAGAACACCTAGATCATTGCCAAAGATGATTATAGAGGGGGATCAAAAATCTATATTCGATTTTAAATATGAAGATTTCAAGTTGGTTGACTATAACCCGTATCCATCTATAAAGGCCCCTATTGCTGTGTAATGCCAAATTGCGTTTATGTTAGGTTTATTTGCTGCAAAAGCACCATTAAGCACTATAAACTTTCAGCTATACACTTAGTTATGAAGCCGGGTGTTGCGCAGTTAACCATGTGTGGAGTGATGTTCCAATGAAATAAAATGATAATATATGCTTTCTATTATAGTAGCCACAGATTTGAATAATGCCATAGGACGTAATAACGAGCTTTTGTGGCACATTTCGGAAGATCTTAAATATTTTAAGAGTGTAACGCAGGGGCACCCTGTGATAATGGGTAGGAAAACATACGAGTCTATAGGCAGGCCACTCCCAAAAAGAGAGAATATTGTACTTACAAGAGGCGATATCCCAACCCCCGTAATCAAGACGGATAGCGGAACATCTTTTAGAGTGGAACATTCTATAGATGAGGCTATAAAGATTGCAAAAGAATCGCAGGAGGAATATTTTGTTGTGGGTGGCGGCGAGGTCTATAACCGAACTTTCCCGTATGCTCAGAGGCTATACATAACAAAAATATATGCAGAGGCCAAAGATGCAGATACCTTTTTCCCTGTTATTCTTCCCGACAAATGGCAGATAGAGAGCAGGAGCGGAAAGATTCATGACAAGGAGAACGATATAGACTTTGAGTTTTTAGTCTTTGAGAGGGTGTGAATATGTTGCATATAATTAGGCGTTAGCATTGGCGTTAGCGTTAGCTATTTTTAGGGTAAAGAAAGCTAAAGCCAAAGCCAAAGCTAAAGCTAAAGCCAAAGCCAATAAACTATAATACGATACTATGGAAAGAGGTAACTTTGGTAGCAAGTTTGGAATTCTTGTTGCCATGACAGGGTCTGCTGTAGGCCTTGGCAATTTATGGAGGTTCCCGTTTCTTGTGGGGACCAATGGAGGAGCAGCATTTATACTAATCTACCTTCTCTTTGTAATTTTTCTATGTTTGCCTATAATGTATTCTGAGTTCCTTATAGGAAGGCGAGCGCAGGCAAATGCATTTGGCGCTCTAAATAAATTGGCACCAAAAGGCAGATGGGGGGTAATAGGTATAGTTGGTGTTATAGGTGCAACAACAATACTCTCTTTCTACTCTGTTGTTGGCGGGTGGACAGTAGACTATATGTGTAAAGCTATCACATTTTCTTTTAATACTACAGATGCAAACGAACTTAACAATCTCTTTACGGAATCTGTATCCTCTACGGTTGAGCCTGTGGTATATATGCTCATATTCCTGTTATTAACCGGAGTTATTGTAATGGCAGGCGTTGAAAAAGGTATAGAGAAATATGCCAAGATAATGATGCCGGTACTGTTTATAATGGTGGTGCTCATAGCAATAAGATCTGTAACACTGCCTAATTCGGCTGAAGGACTAAAATTCCTTTTCTATCCAGATTTCTCACAGGTTACATCAAAGACCATATTAGCAGCTCTCGGGCAATCTTTTTTCTCGCTCAGTCTGGGTATGTGCTGTATCTTAACTTATGGCTCGTACGTTAAGAAGAGTGAGAATATAATCTCTCTATCTGCCTCAACAGCACTTGCAGATACCCTCTTTGCCATTATAGCCGGAATGGCCATTATGCCGGCGGTATTCTCATTTGGCATCTCTCCGTCTGAGGGGGCAGGGCTTGTGTTTGTAACCCTTCCAAGGGTATTTGCCCAAATGTCTTTTGGAGGTGTAATAGCAATTCTGTTCTTCGTGTCGCTGTTCTTGGCTGCAATTACATCATCTATCTCTGTATTGGAGATAATAGTTGCATTCTTTGTAGAGGAGCTTAAATTTAAAAGGACAAAAGCTGTGATAGTATCTTTGAGCGGAATAACGGTTTTGTCATTACTATGTTGCCTGTCTCAAGGCGTTTTATCTGATATTAAGCTATTTGGCCTTAACTTTTTTGATCTGTTCGACAAGCTCTCATCCGATTATCTTATGACAATAGGTGGACTCCTCATTGTTATCTTTGTGGGATGGCGCATGAAACGTTCAGATGTTATGGATGAACTTACAAGTGGTAATACCCTTAAGATTAAAAAATGGTTCCTTAACGTCACATATTTTACCATAAGGTTTGTGGCACCTGTGGTGATACTAATTGTTATGCTAGGCTCTATTTTTGGTTAGAATTTTATATACATTTGCAGACGCTGACAGAGTGCCGGCATGAAAGTGGATATTCGGCAGCTTCTCGAATGCTTTAAAATCTATAAATATGAATAAAAATGCTTTAAAAAGGGATCTGTTAAAGATAAAAGAGGTAGCGCCCTTAGTTCATAACATTACCAATTTTGTGGTAATGAACAATACTGCAAACGCTTTGCTCGCAATTGGAGCCTCTCCTGTTATGGCCCATGCAAAAGAGGAGATGGTTGAGATGAGTTCAATGGCAGGGGCATTGGTAATAAATATAGGTACACTTACCCCGGATTGGGTAGATGCCATGATAATAGCAGGCAAAAATGCCGTAAAACGAGGCATCCCTGTTGTGTTAGACCCTGTTGGAGCAGGAGCAACAACTTATAGGACAGAAAGCTGTGTGCGCATAATGAGTGAATGTATGCCAAACATAATAAGGGGTAACGGATCTGAGATAATGGTGTTGGAGCAGGCATATTCAAAGTACCTTGCACAAAACGGAAAGAAGGTAGGTGTCTTGGAGAGCGAAGAGATAAAGAGTAAAGGCGTAGACAGTACGGCATCATCCAATGCAGCTGTTGAGTCTGCAAAACGTTTGGCAAAACTTACAGGAGCAGTTGTCTCTATAAGTGGAGCAACAGACTATATAACAGATGGAGAGACGGTTAATACTGTTCCAATAGGCTCCCCAATGATGACAAAGGTTACAGGATTGGGCTGCAGCGCATCTGCAATAACCGGAGCATTCGCAGCCGTAAATAAAGATTATCTTGAGGCCGCTACCAACGCAATGTTCATTATGGGACTTGCCGGCCATTCCGCTGCTGCAAAATCAAATGGCCCTGGCTCTCTGCAACTTAACTTCTTAGATGAGCTTTACAACGCCACAGACAACTATTTTTCAAAAGAAAAGGCAGAGCGGCTGTTCAAGACACCTTTGTATTTGGTTACAGACAGGCATTTCTTTGGCTTGGATACTACGCTTCCCGACAATCAATGCAAGGCAGATAACCTGTTGGAAAAAACTGTCCTTGAGGCGGTTGAGAACGGAGTGAGCATGGTGCAGCTTAGAGAGAAAGAGTGTAGCAGCGAGGAGTTTATATACCTTGCAAAAAGACTCCACAGAATGCTAAAGCAGTACAATGTTCCACTTATCATAAATGACAGGATAGATGTTGCTCTTGCAGCCGATGCAGAGGGGGTTCATGTTGGACAATCAGACAGTTCCGTTGATGAAGCTCGCAGGATTTTGGGACCGTCAAAGATTATAGGGCTCTCTGTTGAGACATTGGAGCAGGCTGTTGATGCAAACAGTTATGATATAGATTATATTGCAGTATCACCTGTCTTTAGAACCCAGACAAAGACAGATACCAACGATGGCTTTGGATTAGACGGCTTGTCTATGGTGGCATCATTCTCAAAACACCCTGTTGTCGCTATTGGCGGCATACATAAAGAAAATGCATTGGATGTAATGAATGCCGGAGCGGATGCAATAGCAGTTGTATCTGAGATAATGGCAGCCAAAGAACCCGGCAGAGCAACAGCAGAACTGCTTGAAAGTTGCGTTGGAGCAAAGATCGCATGGAAAGATATAGCTTGGAGCAGCATAGTTCCAACCTATAATGAGATAATATCAATGCCGTTCCTCAAAGAGCTCGAAAAAGGGACTCTGAAGCCGGAAAAATTCACATATTACCTTGCTCAAGATACACTTTACTTAAAGGTATTTGGAGAAAATATGCTAAAAATGGGGGCTATGCCTGAGATGGCGTCTTACAAGGAGCATTTTAAAAGATTCTACAACGAGACTGTTGAGTTTGAGAACATGTTGCACGAAACGTTGAGGCAGAAACTTCATGCCTATGCCGTATCAGATGAGGAGAAGAATACAATGGGAACAGCTTGCAAGGAGTACACAGAGCATCTGAACAGGCTCACAGCAACAGGTGATGCGGCCAAAGCTGCGGTTGCGCATTTAGCCTGTTTCTGGGTTTATGCCGAGGTTGGTAAACAGCTTAAATCTGTTTCTGAAAACCCTTACAAAGAGTGGATAGACGGTTATTCAAGCGAACTTTTTGACGAGAGCGTTAGAATCTACCTTGATATCTGCTGTACTCTTGCTGCAAGTAGAACAGAGGAGCAGAGACGGGAGCTGGTGGAGATTTTCAAGAGATCTACTGTTCTGGAGTATGATTTCTGGTCTTACGCCTATACTAAAAACTAGCTAAAAAGGCAACTACTGTGTTACGCTTGCTTCGCATATCCTCATTTACAATAAGTAAACTCCGGTGTGCTCAGCTTCGCAAGCCTTGTACTTGCACTTTTTATCTAATTTTTAACATGTTGCTGTTTGTGTAATAAATAGCTATTAGAAAAAATGAAGAGTTTAAAGGAGATAGGCGAGTTTGGGTTTATTGAGAGTTTTACCAATAGGTTCAAACCGCTTCTACAGAATAATGTAACAGGAATAGGGGATGATTGCGCTGTCTTTGCAAAAGATGGCGCAACAGACTCTATTTTTACCACAGACCTGCTTGCAGAGGGGGTACATTTTATTAGAGATAAGATCTCTGCATACGAACTTGGTTACAAAAGTGTGGCCGTTAACCTTAGCGATATTGCTGCAATGGGTGGTATTGCAAAGGGGACGTTTCTCTCAATTGCAGTACCTCCCAATGTGTCGTTTGACTATTTGGATGAGTTTATGAACGGATACCTTGCAATAAGCAGGGAGTTTAATGTGCCGCTTTTGGGTGGCGACACAACCAAATCTTTACGTGATCTTGTCATAAATATTGGCGTAACAGGGGAGGTCGAGCATGAGAGGGCAAAGATGCGGTCCATGGCTCAGCCGGGCGATATAATCTGCGTAACCGGAACCCTTGGAGATTCTGTCGGAGGCTTGCAAATAGTTCTTGCAGAAAAAGATAAAGACGCATTGGATAATCTTGCCGCAAATGACTCACGGGTGCAATATATGCTTGGCAGGCACTATATGCCAAAGCCAAGACTTAACGAGGGGCGGGCACTTAACCGTTTTGATGCCGTTCATGCAATGATGGATATTTCAGACGGTATAGGATCTGATCTGCAGCATATCCTAAAGATGAGTAATATGTCTGCAGTGATAGATGTGGATAAGTTGCCTGTTTCGTCTCAACTCAGAGGATATTTTGGAGATAAAGGGGAGCACTATTTGAGAGAATTGGCTATATCCGGCGGTGAGGATTACGAGCTGCTTTTTACTGTAGACAGGTATGAGATAGATGCGGTAAAAACCCTTCTGAAGAGTTTGACAGGTATGGAACTGCACGAGATTGGATATGTAACGCCGGTGCAAAAAGGAACTCAACCGTCTGTTACATGGATGTATAAAGGGGTAAAGCTCAATGAAACATTTAATGGATATAATCATTTTTTGGCAAAATAAGATAATTTGTTTCCCGACAATTTATCGGGACGGAAAAGGGAGATAATAGATGAAACCGAACATGAAAATAGCGAGAGTATTGACAATAGCCGGCAGTGATTCGGGCGGAGGAGCCGGTATTCAGGCAGATATAAAAGCTATCTCAGCCACAGGTTCTTATGCGGCTTCTGCAATTACTGCTGTAACTGTGCAGAATACGGTTGGGGTAAGGGATGTGTTTCCATTGCCAATAAACATTGTAACAGGGCAGATAGAGGCGGTTTTGGATGATATTGGAGCGGATGCAATCAAGATTGGAATGCTTCACAGTGTTGAGGTTATTGAGGCTGTGCGTACAGAGCTGTTAAAGTACAGGGTTAAGAATTTGGTTATTGATCCTGTGATGGTGGCAACATCCGGGGACAGACTCATCAATGAGGATGCTGTTTCTGCGCTAAAGGAGAGATTGCTTCCGTTGGCTACGGTTATCACCCCCAATATACCCGAGGCGGAGATTCTTCTTGGTCGTAAGTTAGACAGACAGAAGGAGTTGGCTTCTGCGGCGGAGGAGCTGTCTGCGGCGCTTACATCTTTGGCTTCTGCCCAAGGCTCTGACAATAAAGTCTCGGTTCTTTTAAAGGCGGGACATCTTACAGAGGAGCGTTTGGTGGATATTTTCTATAATGCGCAAACGGGGGAGACTCTTCATTTGGATTCAAGGAGGATAAACACAAGAAATACGCACGGAACAGGGTGTACAATGTCCTCTGCTTTTGCATCGTTTCTGGCTCGCGGGTTCTCTCTCAACGATGCCGCAGACAAGGCAAAGGATTATATCAATAGTGCAATTATTGCTGCTGCCAAGGATGGCAGTGTGGGTACAGGGCACGGACCTGTAGCACACTTCTTTATGCTTGTGAACAAATGATTATGGAGAGCATGACTATATCACATTGAATGTACCCCCCCTCTGTAGCCAATTTATGGCTGTTTTTCAGAGACTTTATCGGAGTGACCCAAATATAGTCATGCCTTTAACGGTAAGCAGATATTTTTAACGCGGGTGACGAGGTTTGTCAGGATATAGCAAAGTAACGAACCCCTCTTTAATTTATGGCTGGTGTAAGTGAATATTCCATAAAGTTTTCGCGGTCTCTAAGGCCTATTGCAGCCATCATCTCTTTTACAGACAAGTGGTTGTTTGCTATAATTTCAATAAGACGAATAATTTTGTCATTGTCTGTGATTAGTTGATTCTTTGAACTTGTCGGGGTACTTGTCGGGAATATAATCTACGACCAATACAAGCTCCCTCTTCACCGGTTTTAGAGCAGGCTCTATGGTTGCCGTCAAAACAGCTACTACACCTTTTTTGTAGATATATATGCAACGACCTCTTTAGCGGAGCTTGTTTATCTTCTTGGAAAAGCCTATTAATATCAGAGATAGCCATTATTTGAAAGTGATTTTGAGGGTGAGATAAGGAAGTTAAGGGAGAAATGAGTAATTTTGTCGGGAAGCAAAATATGGTAAAAGAATGGGCGAAAATTCAAAGATTGTTGAGACTCCGTTGATGCGTCAGTACTTTAAGGTTAAGGCTGAGCATCCCGACGCATTGTTGCTTTTTAGGGTGGGGGATTTCTACGAGACGTTTGGTGAGGATGCGGTTACGGCAAGCAGGGTATTGGGAATTGTGCTTACAAGAAGGGCAAACGGGTCTGCGCAGTTTGTTGAGTTGGCGGGGTTTCCGCATCATGCTTTGGACAATTATCTGCCTAAATTGGTGAGGAGCGGGTTTAAGGTTGCGGTGTGCGACCAATTGGAGGATCCAAAACTTACAAAGAAGATTGTAAAACGTGGTATTACAGAGTTGGTTACCCCTGGTATTGCCTATTCAGACCAGCTGTTGGACCAAAAGGAAAACAATTATCTGTGCGCTGCCTCTTTTGATGGAAAGCGGGGCGGCGTTGCATTTCTAGATATATCTACCGGAACTTTTAGGGTTGCAGAGGGCGATTTGGATTATATTGATATGCTCCTCTCCTCTATGTCTCCAAAGGAGATAGTCATCCAAAGGGGGTATAGGGATGGCTTTAGAGAGCGGTTCGGCGATAAATACTATCTGTCGTATATGGACGAGTGGGCCTTTGCAAACCAGGCTTGCGAGGACAAGCTCAAGGAGCAATTTTCGTTGGC
Source organism: uncultured Bacteroidales bacterium (assembly GCA_900544815.1). GTDB lineage: Bacteria > Bacteroidota > Bacteroidia > Bacteroidales > UBA932 > Egerieousia. The sequence goes on from UQWT01000019.1 coordinate 11,801, forward strand.
TTCGTTAAAAGGATTTGGTGTTGAAGGGATGAATTTGGCAATTACTGCGGCAGGGGCAATTCTTTTCTATTTGGAGCAAAATCATAATAAGAGTGTGAGCCAACTCTGTTCGATTGGGCGTATAGAGAGAGACAGATATGTATGGCTGGACAGGTTTACTGTAAGGAACTTGGAGCTGTTTGTATCGGCCGCCCCGGATGGGGTCTCGCTTTTGCAGGTTATAGACAAAACTTGCTGTCCGTTGGGCGCCAGATTATTAAGGAACTGGCTTTCTCTGCCTATAAAAGAGTTGGACGAGATAAGGGAGCGGCACTCGGTTGTTGAGGCTTTTTATAATGATTCTTGCAGATTGGATGAGTTGAGGGAGCTGCTTGGCAATGTGGGGGATTTGGAGAGGATAATATCTCGGGCTGCTGCAGGAAAGATAATGCCAAGAGAGCTTAACCAACTTAAACGTGGGCTTAAGCAACTGGAACCTATAAAGCAATTGATGGCAACGTTGGTAGAAGAGGAAGGCAATGAACAATTGGACTTTGCGGTAATAGACGCTGTAAGGAGGCTGTGTAATGATATTGTATTGTTTAGTGAGCTACAAAACTATATAGAGAAGCATCTGTTGGCGGATCCTGCCCCTATGTTTGGTAAAGGGGATATTATTGCAGATGGTGTAGACAGTGAATTGGACGAATTGAGACAGATAGCACGCCATGGGAAGGATTATCTGCAGCAGCTTCAGGAGAGGGAGATAGAGAGGACAGGCATACCATCTTTAAAGATTAGCTATAACAATGTGTTCGGCTACTATTTGGAGGTAAGGAACACGCATAAAGAGAAGGTTCCGCCGGAGTGGATAAGAAAGCAGACTCTTGTTAATGCAGAACGTTACATAACGCAGGAGCTAAAGGAATATGAGGAGAAGATTTTAGGGGCAGAGGAGAAGATAACGTCAATAGAACAGCGTATATACCAGCAGATTGTAGCGGAGGTTCAGCGAAATATTCCGGCAATTCAGGCTGTGAGTAAGGTGGTGGCAAAGATAGATGTATTATCGTCATTTGCAGCATTGGCCATTAGCAACCGTTACTGCAAACCTCAGATTAACGATTCGCTTGAAATAGATATTACGGAGGGCAGGCATCCTGTTATTGAGACCCTTATGAAGCCAGGAGAGGAGTATGTACCAAATTCGCTTCATTTAGATTCAAATGATGAGCAGATAATGATTCTTACAGGTCCTAATATGGCCGGTAAATCCGCGCTTTTGAGACAGACCGCACTTATTGTGCTAATGGCGCAGATAGGCTCGTTTGTTCCGGCAAAGGCCGCATCATTAGGGGTTACAGACAAGATTTTTACAAGAGTGGGGGCCTCTGATAACATATCTCGCGGAGAGTCCACCTTTATGGTAGAGATGACAGAGACAGCTACTATCCTTCACAATATATCCAACCGCTCCTTGGTGCTTTTAGATGAGATAGGCAGGGGTACAAGTACTTTTGATGGTATGTCAATTGCTTGGGCCATAGTTGAATACCTGCATGAGTGTGGAATGAGGCCAAAAACGCTTTTTGCTACTCACTACCATGAGCTTAATGAGTTAGAGGAGATATATCCAAGGGTTAAGAACTGGCATATATCGGTAAAGGAGGTTGGGAATAAGGTGTTGTTTCTTAGAAAGTTAGCCCCAGGGGGCGTTGCCCACAGCTTTGGTATTCATGTGGCTCGGATGGCCGGCATGCCAAAGAGAGTTATAGAGTCGGCGGAGCGTACTCTGCATCAATTGGAAAATACAGGAGATTCTTGTGAAGGGGCGAGCGGAGGTTTGGAAAAGAGTGGTTGTAAAGAGGAGAAGAGAGGAAAAAAGAGAGGGCGCAAGGGTGATGACGACGGCTTGCAACTCTCGTTCTATCAGTTGGATGATCCGCTGCTGTTAGATCTTAAAAATGATCTTGTAAAATTGGATATTAATAATATGACTCCGTTGGATGCGTTTGACGCCATACGGTCGTTGAAGTCTAAACTTGGGGTGTAAACGGATTAATAGCAATTATTTTGGCGTGTTTGTATAATCCATTTTGATATAAGGTGAAAAGAAATTAACTAAATATATGATTATGAGAAAACTAATTTTATCTATGGCAGTTGCGACCATGACTATTTCGGCGTGGAGCTGCACTCAAAGCAAAGAGGCTAAGACAGAAAAGGATATTGAAAAGGTAATGCAAGATAATAAGGCGGTAGGTTTGGCTGTGGCAGTGGTAAAGGATACCAATATTGTCTATTCCAAGGCATTCGGCCTTAAAGATATAGAGAAGAATGAGCCATTGGAGTTGGATGATATATTTAGAATTGCCTCTATCTCTAAATCATTTACAGCTACAGGTATAATGCAGATGGTGGAGCAGGGTAAGATTAAATTGGAGGAGGATGTGTCTGAACTTGTAGGCTATCCAATCAGAAATCCTAAATACCCAGATACTCCTATTACTGTTAGGATGTTGCTCTCACATACCTCATCTATAAACGATTCGGAGGGGTACTATCAGCCAGGTGTTATAAATATCCTAAACCCTGCGGTCAACGAAACATACGCCAACGCGTATAATGATTATGAACCAGGTACATCATACGAATATTGCAACCTCAACTTTAACATGATGGGCACGATATTGGAGAAAGTTAGCGGTGAACGTTTTGATAAATATATTGTGAATCATATACTTAAGCCTATTGGTGTAGAAGGCGGATATGAAGTTGCAACCTTGGATTCTACAAAATTCGTAACTCTTTACGAGTACGATGCTGTAAATGATAAGTTTATTCCATCACCAGAAGCATATGCACCAAGAAGGGATCAGATTGCAAACTATGAGTTCGGTTTTTCAACCCCTGTCTTCTCACCTACAGGAGGTATGAAACTTACCCCAATCGGTCTTGCAAAGGTTATGATGATGCATATGCACAAAGGGTTGGCATACAACAATGGACAGCCTGTAAGAGTTATTGAGGAGAGCTCGGCAGAAATAATGCAGAGCAGGATAGCCTATCCAACAGATGAGGGGGATGCATACGGATTTGCAATAAGGACAACAGAGCAGCTTATAGATGGCGTGCTTATGAAGGGACATACCGGCGGTGCGTATGGCGTTCTTACCGCAATGTTCTGGCAGCCGGATGAAAACTGGGGTCTTATCATTATGACCAACGGCTGCAACGAAAAGCGCGACCACAACTTTATGACTATTCATAGGGATGCCGCGAGAGTATTGTACAATAATTGGATCGCAAAGGATAAATAAAAAGGTAACTGCTGCGTGAGAAGAGTCTTAATTATAACATATTATTGGCCGCCTGCAGGAGGTTCGGGGGTGCAGAGGTGGCTTAAATTCTCCAAATACCTACCGGAAAACGGTTGGGAGCCTGTTATTTATACCCCTCTTAATCCCGACAACAATTCCACCGATAAGTCTCTTGTTGCAGATATTCTGCCCGGGACAGAGGTTGTTAAGAGAAAGATTTGGGAGCCGTATGGATTTTATAAGGCTCTAACCGGCAAGAAGGAGATAAAGGCCAATACAATATCGGATTCTTCTGACAACAGATCATTTATAAAGAGGTTAAGTCTTTGGATAAGAGGTAGTTTTTTTATCCCGGACCCAAGATGTTTTTGGATAAGGCCAAGCATTAAATTTCTGTGCAGGTACCTCAAAGAGCATCCCGTTGATGCAATTATAAGTACAGGCCCACCTCATTCCATGCACCTTATAGCCAAAGGGGTGAGCTGTAAGACCGGCTTACCGTGGATAGCTGATTTTAGAGATCCGTGGACAGAGATCTTTTACTTTAAGCATCTTAATCTTGGCAAATGTGCCTTAAACAAACATAAAAGGTTAGAACAGAGTGTACTGGATGAAGCAAAAAAAGTTGTAGTTGTATCTTCAAAAATGCAGAATGACTTTAAGCGTAGGACATCTACCCCCGTAGAGATTATAACAAACGGATATGATCCTGCAGATTTTGAAAAAGTTGTGCCTGCAAAAGAGGATCTTACGGTGGAGAACGAGAAGCCGTTTGTATTGACTCATACAGGAATCTTTGTAGATAACGGTAACCCTAACGAGTTGTGGCGTGTCCTTAAAGATAAGGCTATTGCAGATAGTGGATTTGCACACAGATTAAGAATAAGACTCATTGGAAAGGTAGACGATTCGGTAATTAAAAGCATAGCTGATGCCGGTCTTTTATCCAATACGCTAAATATGGGGTATATGCCGCATTTGGAGACTATTGCATGGCAAAAGTCTGCGGATGTACTGTTGCTCCCGCTAAGAAAGGAGCCCGAAGCTGCAGCAATCCTCACCGGTAAATTCTTTGAATACATTGCGTCGGGAAGAAAAATATTGGCTTTTGGGCCTGTAAATGGAGATTTGGGAAGGACTTTAGCAGAGACCGGTGGCGGAATGATTGTGGATTTTGAAGATAGAGCCGGAATTAAGTCTGCGATAGAGAGGCTTTATGATGAGTTTCTGAATGACTCTGCAAACGAGGTGTCAAGCGGGGGTAGCGGCAATGATAACAGGAAGAGGAACAGGGCTGCCGTAGCAGAAGAGACAACAGTTGCCCAAAAGTATTCGAGACGCTCTCTTGCTGCGGATTATGCAAAGTTGCTGGACGACTCTGTTGATAGTTTATAGAGAAAGACGTTGGCTTTGGCGTTAGCATTGGCATTAGCGTTTGCTATTTTGAAAAGAAAAGAGAGTAAGGAAAGTGAGAAGGTAAAATTATATTAAAGATAATGGATAAAAATTGTTTTAAAAAGATTCTGCCATACCTGTTGTGTATATTGGCGTTTGTAGTAATTGCGTATGCGTACGCACCGCAATTACTTACAGGAAAGGTTGTAAATCAGTCTGATATATCCAGTTGGCAGGGTATGTCAAATGAGATAGTAACATATAACAACGAGCATCCGGGAGAGAGGGCCCTATGGACCAACTCTATGTTTGGCGGTATGCCGGCTACCTCTATCTCTGTTATTTACAAAGGGGATTATACACAGCCTGTGTATGATCTCTTCTTTACGGGAGAACGCCCTGCGAGTTATCTGCTTATAAGCCTTATTGGAGGATTCCTGCTCTTTTTGGCTTTTGGCGTAAACTATTGGTTGGCTTTTTTGGGTGCGATTGCCATAACGTTCTGCTCATACAATATGCAGATTATCCAAGTGGGCCACAACTCAAAAATGGTTGCAATAGCCTTTATGCCGTGGGTGTTAGCCTCCGTGGTATATGCTTATAGAAAGTGTGGAGCGTGGGGTTCGCTCTTTTTTGCTTTTGCCTTGAGCTTTCAGATAAAAGCAAACCATCCGCAGATTACATACTATCTGGCAATCATTATCTTGGGCTATGCAATATGGCAACTTTGTGCAGCCATAAAAGAGAGGGTTCTGCCCCGCTTTATAAAGGTATCACTAATGCTTCTTGTTGGAGGTTTGTTGGGTATAGCAACAAATATAAACCATCTGTTGCCAACTTATGAGTATGCACAGCATACAATGAGAGGCGGCTCTGAATTGGCCGATGCAGCTCAGACGCAAGCTCAGGCAGGTGATTCAGACAACAGTCAAACAGTATCTTCGCAGGAAAATTCCTTGGCAAAGCCTGTCCACAAGACCCGCAAAGGGTTAGACCTCGACTACGCAACACAGTGGTCATACGGAATAGATGAAACAGTCAACTTGTTGATTCCAAACTACAAAGGCGGAGTATCAAAACCGTTGGGCACAGATTCAAATACATACAGATTTTTAGTCAGCAGCGGATATGATCCTCAGACACTGCAATATTTCTCGCAATATTGGGGCCCTCAGCCATTTACTGCAGGCCCTATGTATATGGGTGCTATATGTGTATTTTTGTTTGTACTTGGATTCTTTGTCTTAAAAGGGGGAATCAAATGGTGGATAGGTGGAGTTTCGCTTCTTGCACTTATGCTTGGCTGGGGCTATCACTTTATGCCGGCCTCAGAACTGTTCTTTAACTACGCCCCAATGTACAACAAGTTCAGAACAGTCTCCATGATAATTACAATATTGCAGATAACCGTTCCAATCCTCGCAGTATTGGCAGTTAATCAGATACTTAATGATAATTCTCAGCTTCCAAACAAAAAACGAGTAAGGAACGCTATATTTGCAGCCCTTGGAATTACCGGAGGGTTTTGCCTGTTGGTGTCTCTATTCCCTTCCATTGCCGGAAGTTTTATCTCTGAAGCAGAAGCGCAGATACCGCCGCAGATTATGGCCCCTGTTGTTGAGGACAGAATAGCGCTCCTAAAGGCAGATGCTATTAGATCTTTGCTATTCATAGTGTTAGGGGCAATAGTTCTTTGGATGGGATATCTAAAGAGGTTGAAACCTGTAGCAGCAACTGCACTGCTTGCATTGTTGGTATTGGTAGATCTTTGGAGTGTAGATAAACGCTATCTTAATGATTCGCACTTTGTGACAAAGAGCCAGTTTACAAGCATCTTTATGCAGAGACCGGTGGATAAGCACATATTAATGGATAAAGACCCTGATTATAGGGTTTTGGATCTCTCTGTAAATACATTCAATGATGCCTATATCAGCTATTTCCATAAAACCATAGGTGGGTATAGCGCCGCAAAACTGCAGCGATACCAAGATCTTATAGACAACTGTCTTGTTAAAGAGATTCCGCTACTGAATAACGAGATAACAGCGGCAATCAAAGAGGGGTATCTGCCGGATACACTAAGCTATTACCCTGTTCTTAGTATGCTGAATGCAAAATATATTGTAAAGGACGGAAATATTCCTCCGGTAGTAAATCATCATGCACTTGGCAATGCCTGGTTTGTAAAGGATGTGAAAACAGTAAACTCTGCTCCACAGGAGATGGAGGCTTTAAAAAGCATAGACCCGGCTGTAACGGCTGTTGTAAACAAAACACAGTTCCCTTACGTTAAGGAGATTGCCGGGGGTGCTCCTACAGATTCAACAGAATGTTCTGCAACCGGTGTGATAGAATTGGAGAAATACTCACCTAATAGATTGGTTTATAGATATTCATCACCGCAAACGGCAATAGCACTGTTCAGTGAGGTATATTATAGCCCCGGTTGGAGAGCATGGATTGCAGACAATAGCGGAAACAAAAAGGAGGAACTGAAGATTTTTAGGGCAAACTGGATATTAAGAGGTGTAGAGCTTCCGGCAGGAGATGGCAATATAATATTTGAATTTGCACCGGAATCTTTCTCAAAAGGAGAGTTCTGGTCTAAGATAACATCTGGTCTGCTGTGGTTGTTGCTTGCCTGTGGAGTGGTGTATATGTTTATTGCCCGCAAGAGAAAAAATAGTTGTGATACAATATAGTAACAGCTTATTTAAAAACAGTTTCTCTCTCCGTGCTATTCAGCTGCTCTTGCTCTCAAGTAGCTTGAAACGGCTAAGTCGTCCCTTTTAGTATGCTTTGCATCCTAACGGTCCTTCAACAGACGCCGTTTCCGTTAAGCTACTTTCGGCAATCGCTCTTCCGCTGATTAGCAAGTCGTTCGTAACTGTTTTAAATAAGCTGCATATGTGAGACTTTAAAAATATATAGATAGTATGGACAATAGAATATGTAAACTCTTTGGAATAAAGTATCCTATAATTGCCGGAGGAATGGTCTGGTGCAGTGGATGGCGCTTGGCATCTGCGGTAAGCCTTAACGGAGGCTTGGGGCTTTTAGGAGCCGGTTCTATGCATCCCGACAATTTAGTCCACCATATAAGAATGTGCAAGCAAGCACTTGGTAACCTACCATTTGGTGTAAATGTTCCGCTTCTCTATCCGCAGATGGCAGACCTTATGCAGATTCTTGTAGATGAAGGGGTTAAAATTGTATTTACATCCGCCGGCAGTCCAAAGAAATGGACACCGTTCCTTAAAGAGCATGGCATAACGGTGGTACATGTCGTCTCAAGCTCTATATTTGCCGGTAAATGTGAGGAGGCAGGCGTGGATGCAGTTGTTGCAGAAGGGTTTGAAGCAGGTGGTCACGATGGAAAAGAGGAGACAACAACACTCTGTCTTGTACCTGCTGTAAGAAAAGCAACCTCACTGCCACTTATTGCTGCGGGTGGAATAGCTCTTAAATGTCAGATAGATGCAGCCCATATCCTTGGGGCGGAGGGGGTTCAGATAGGAACAAGGTTTGCCTTAAGCCAAGAGAGTTCGGCAAGTGAGGTATTTAAAAAACACTGTATAGGATTGCCGGAGGGGGCTACAAAGCTCCTGTTAAAACAACTTGCTCCGGCACGTCTTGCCCCCGGGGGGTTCACAACCGCTGTTATGGAGGCTGAACAGGCAGGTGCAACGGCAGAGCAACTTAAAGAGTTGCTTGGCAAAGGCAGAGCAAAACTCGGCATCTTTGACGGCGATTTGGAGAATGGTGAATTGGAGATAGGTCAGGTGTCGAATCTTGTTACCAAGATAGAGTCCGTAGCAGAAATAATGCAGGAACTTACAGCATAAGCCCCTGCATTTCATAATTTGTCGGGAAGCAGAAAAAATATCAAGTGTTGTATCTATTTCTTTCAGATAGGAATCTTTTAAGAAGAAAAGTAAGAAAGTAAGGAAATGTGTAGAATTTCCCATTAAAGCCTATATTCTTGTAACAGAGCTTTATACCATATCTAATATCTTGGTATCTATCCTCTTTTAAGAGATTGTTAAGTGAGGCAGTGGCTCCATCTGCAGCCTTTACTTCAACAGGAATAAGCGAGTTGGCATCTCTTAAGAAAAAATCCATCTCTAAAGATGGCTTGTCGCTGTTGTAATAGAACAGATTGTAACCCTGTTTTGCAAGCATGTCTCCAACAATATTCTCATATATTGCGCCTTTATATGTCCCAAGATTTCTGTTTGCTCTTAGATCTTCCTGGGACTCTTCGTCTAAGGAGGCAATCAACAATCCGGTATCTTTAAAATATATTTTATAAAGTTTGGGATCGTAATTCCCTTTTAGAGGGAGTTCCGGGTAGTTCATGCAGTAACAAACGTTTATTACACCGGCATCGGCCAGCCATTCTACACAGCCTATGTAATCGCGATTTCTTGCGTTACGAGAAATTTTTGTAATTTGGAATCTCTTGTTCTCTTTTGCCAAGAATGTTGATATATGATTGTAAATGGCCTTGACTTTTGCCTTGTCCAATCCCTCTACATATTTTGTTATATCCTCCCTGTAATCTATAAGTAGTTGTCGTTGAATTGAAAGTGTACCACTAAAGTTTTTGTTGTTTATGTATGTATTAACAACTTCGGGCATTCCTCCCAAAGTCGCGTAATCTCTGAAAAGTTCAAAGAGAACGTCCATTTGCAACTGTGTAAATGGTTCTAACTTAACCATGTGTTCATACAGCTCCTCTATAAAATCCACAGAATAACCTTTTGCCCAAAGAAATTCTTCAAAATCCATAGAGTGCATTTCATAATCCTCTTTATACCCTACACTGTTAGATTCTATCTCTTGGTAGTTTATGCCCATTAATGAACCGGAGCAGATTACATCATAACGACCGTCTAATTTAAAGAATTTCAATGCAGTTGCGCAGTTGGGACATGCTTGTAGTTCATCAAAGAAGAAAATGGTGTCATGAGGCGTAAAAATAAAATCAGGATTCAACAGAGAGATATTTTTAATGATTTCGTTTATCTCAAATCCATTTTCAAAAATACCTTTATATTTGGGCTGCTCTACAAAATTTATCTGTATGACATTAGAATAATTGTTGTAGGCAAACCATTCAATGGAGCGGGTTTTTCCAATTTGTCTGGCTCCTTTGATTATTAAAGGTTTTTTTTGTGGATTGTCTTTCCACTTTAAGAGGAAAGAATCTATCTTTCTTTTTAGTAATTTATCCATAACTGCCTGTAAATTATGCCCAAATATAGCTAATTTCACATAATCCGGCACTATAAATTAAAATATTTCACACTTTCCTATATACTTCAGTCGCTTAAATTCACATTATCCTGCTTTTATGCAAATTTGGCCAATGCTAACGCTGACGCTAAGGCCAATACCAATACCAACGCTAATGCCAATGCCAACACATTTCTCTATAAACCAAAAACTCTCAACTATAAACTCAATCAAGGCCAACGCTAACGCTAAAGCCAACGCCTAACTATATAGTGAATACGGTAGATAAAATAACCTCTCTGCCGCGCAGATGATAGTTATAACTGTAAGTGTTAATGGAGTTGTAGATTGTATAGCTGTAACTTCTGCAATTAAAAATGTTTCTTACATCAAAGACAATTTTCAGAGATTTATGTTTGTATTGCAGTCCGGCATCTAATAAAGAAAAGGTTTTGAAAGATCCTTTTGAAAGCTCCTCCTTTGATACCTCCAAATTTGCGGAAAATTGTAAAAGCTCAATTGGGGAAACTTTTAAAACAACATTGTGCTTTTGACTAAGATAGCTTGCATTTATACCGGAATATTTTGTAAAAAACCTGCTTAATGTTCCTGAGTACTCCATCTCCACGTATTTACAAGGCTTTGCATTAATTGATGGATATAATGAAAGATTCTGAAAAGCCAAATCCATAACAGATTCATTTTGTGCTGCCAATTGTCTTCCACAGCGGTATGAGCCATTTATTGAAATTTTAGTTGCAATAGCAGTAAATTGTTTTGTAACGCCTATATTACATGTTATGTCATCTGAGTTGTTAGGGATATTCAAATATCCGGTCTCTATCTTTTTATTAGAAACCTTGCTGTGTGAAAGCAGATTGTTATTACTATTGGAATAGGAAATATCTGCATTTATAAAGAGCATACTTAGGGGAATCTTAAAGTTATAACCTATTATTGCAGAAAAGACCTTGTTATGTGATATGATACCCGAACCTAACCTTAATGTATTGTTGTTTATCTGTACCGGAGAGGTGACAAAAACGAGTATGTCTCCTAAATTACTTGAATATGCTACATTTGCCTCAAAGGCAGAACGGGCTGTTGCCCTGTAATTAAAGGTTAATCTTGGACATACGGAGATATACCATTCTCCGGTATCGAAAGAAGAGATGTAGTCTCCCCTTACGGAAAGGTCATAATTGAGCGTTAAATTGCGTTTATGATGGGTGTATTCATACCTTGGTGCTATGAAAACAGAAAATTTCCTGTAATTGATATTATTAGTTGATTCTGTATCTTTTGTTAAATCTGTGGAAAGTCTGTTTGTGGAGAAATATAAATACAGAGGCATATACAATCTGCTTGCTCTATGCTTGTAAATGGCAGAAATAGAGTTTTTTGTAGTAAAACTCCTGCTGTTTGCAGTCTGTATTATATTGTCGTTATCTTCATTTGTAACAGTTAATCTTCCTGTTGGGGTTGAGATAAATTGGATAAACGAAGTTGCCTCCCATTTTAATTTTCGGCCAAGCCATTTTATAGATAAATCATTTTCTGCATTATAATCTTCCATCAATTGATGCTGTGATAAAACATGGTTTTCTTCAATTGTTGACAAATTTTGTGTTACATATGTGAAATATCCCCTTGTTGTATTGTTTACATATTTTGAGGCTGAATTATTCTTATACTCTATACTAAACCACGGCTTGTGACAGTAATATACAGAGGTCTGTTGCTGAGAGATGTTTATATTTTTGTCGGCATCATAATATTCACGTTCAAGTGAATATTCATAACATGACTTGCTATAATTATATCCCACATTGCCTTTAACTGATATATCATTATTCATCTTTTTAAGCAGGTTCACAGATGTAAGTCTGTCTATAGGAGAGATATATCTGTAAATTTTGAGAGGAGGAGTAGATGCAGACAATCCGTTAAGCAACCTATCTGTAATTGATACGTCTGCAGAACTTCCAAAATGGTCTGTATTTTCTGAATCTGCGAATTTATCCATATTTCCGGCTTTGACGGTAATTATACCTTGGATATTGTGTTTAAAGAGCATTCCTGCACCTCCAATACCATACAATAATTTATCTCCGTAACCTATTTTCGCTTCATATTTTCCAATGGGCTTAAACTTGGCTTTATTACTGAGTTTTATGTTTATTGCAACATCGTTGGAAAACATATCCTTATCTATTTTTACATCTGAATGATTATTGAGGACCTGTACAGAGTTTACGTATGAGGCCGGTATATTATTGGTAGCTATACCATACCTGCCGCCAAGCAGGTTGAGTCCGTCTATATAAAAAGCAGAGATATCCTTTCCCATATATTTTATGGTACCGCTTTCTGCAACATCTATTCCAGGTAATTTCTTAATAGCGTCTTTGAGGGTGTAATCGCCTCGTGTAACAAAGCCGGAAAGCTGATATGATAGTGTGTCGCTGCGCATATATATTGCCGGAGCTTTAACAACAACCTCTTTTAAAACGGTAACACTCTCCTTTAGGACAAAATTGCAAATTTTGGATTCAGTACTTAAAGTCCTGTATACAGATTCATATCCCATAGATTCGGCACCAATATTAACTTGAGAAGAGTTTGAATTAAAAGTAATACTATACTGCCCATTACCGTTAGTAATGGTATAGGCAATTATCTTGTCACCTAAGGAAATTTTAATTATACATCCTGCAACAGGAGTTTTTAATTCATCTGTCACAACCCCATTCAGCCTGCTTTGGGCATATGAAATCACACCTGTAAGAAGAGAGATCAAACAGGTAATGAATAATCTGTATAACATATTATCTACTTTAATTCTAACGGTACATATTCATTGGGATTGGTCCTTATCTTTACTCCGTTTATACTAATTGAATATTTTCCACCGTTACCTTTGTGAACGCTCATATTGCTCACTGCTTCAGATGGAATATTCCCAAGAGGATTTTTTTCAAACAGGTTTTTAGATTTTAAGAATTTGGCTTTTGTTGTATTTATGACATTAGGCTGTCCAAATTCAACTATTTGTGTATTGCTTCCTTTGCGGAATACAATTGCGTCAAATACATGTATTTGTTCTGAATCAGTTGCAGACATGACTAACCCGGGAAGACCGCAAAGTTTCCATGGCCCGAATGACGCCGGAATATCGGGTGCGTACCATACAATCCATTTTCTGCCCCCAAATTCTGCTTCAGCTTTTTTACATTCATATCCACATACTATCTTTGTCTCATCCGTAAGGTTCCATGAAATTGAATACATTTGTTCCTTGTAGCAGTAATAATCCGGTGCAATTACCCCATATATTGTCATCTCTCCCAATGGATAATTCTGATATATGTCATAATCAAAAAAGAGTCCGTTATTCAACACCCTTTGAGTGTACTCTTCAATGGTATTATGCTGTATTCCAGGAACTTGAGATACGGAATCTTTCTGAAAGACGGTATAATCGTAAAAATGTGCACATTTGCCGCCTATCTGCAGAATTGTTGAATAGGTTTCTGTTATGCCTGCAGGGGTAGTTACCTTATACTCATACACACATTCAAAATCTGTTTTGGAGATCTCGTTACTCTTTCCTGTCTGTGCATAGAGCATATTGCCTATATTGCTGCAAACAAGCAATATACTAAGCGAAAATAATTTAAAGATTTTTATGTTTGGTTTCATATTGTCTTACTTAAAAAATATTATATCAGGATTTTCAAATGCTTTAATATAGCAAAGCCTCATATTACAACTCCAACGTTACCGGTTTTTTGGTTACAATTAAAATTACGGAAGCATTTGTACCACCGTTGTACTTTGCAGCTTCAGGATGTGTAGCATTTTTTAACACAGTCATGGACTTTATATCGGCAGGATTGATTGAATTTACCAAATCCTTGGGGATTTTTTTGCCATTAACCACATAAATCGGTTCCGGAATACTCTCTTTTGTTGTAATATTATGAATATGCTTATCACCTGCAACAGATATGGTATAGTCCTCAATAACCTTTCCTTTAAGTTGCGAACCGTTAAAATTCTCTACCCTGTTGCCATTTATAATATACTCGTTAACAGGGTCTGCAGGTGTTGTAATGATTCCGGCACTTAACCCAAGTGCACAAACCATAGTTGTTAAAAATGAGATCATAATTTTTATTGTTAATTGTTAGCTGTCAATTTTATAGAGCCATTATTATCTTTAGTTATCATATAGGTTGAAAGTACCTTGCCGTTAGAAGATACTGTTACCAATATCCCCTCTTTTGTAGTGTTGGCAGTAATCTCCTCCGCCCCGTTGGTCACCTCTGCCACAGCATTAATCCCTTCTGCAATCTCAATAGGCGAAAGATTGTAGCTTTTTCCTTCAATCCTCTCCTGAACAAGCGTAAAATAAAGAACACAAGCAGCTGCACAAGCAGACAATCCTGCCAATATATATCTTATTCTTTTGTTCCGCTTCCCGACAACCCCTCCTACTATTCTGTCATACTCCTCCGCCCCTGTATCCGGCGTAAGCGTTGAATTGTACGCCTCCTCCTTGCATTGCCCGATTTTTATCAGATATGCAATATCTTTCTCATCCTCGTCTGCCGAGTTGTTGGTAAAATAATCTTTAAGCAATCCCTCCTCCTGTGAAGTAGAATCTGCATTAAGGTAACGCTCTATCAGCTTCTTACGATATTCTTTGTTATGTATGTTATTGCTCATATTCTGTTTGTCATTAATTACATCAATGCCTTAATCTCTTTAAGCAGCTGACGCCTTGCTGCAGATATTGTTGTTTTAATGCTTGTCTTAGGCTTGCCGCTTAACGCTGCAATTTCATCTAAAGACAAACTTTCTTCATCCCTCAATTTAAGGTAGAGCCGTTGTGTGGATGTAAGCGTGCCATACAACCGTCTCTTTAAAGCAGCCGCTTCAACCTCATCTAACCCTTGTGACGGAGAATATCCCCCTGCGTAGTCGTCTCCTGTAAGAGGTAGCAGCTGTGGCTGTCTCTTTCTGTAGTGAGCCACGCAGATGTTTTTTGCAATCTTCACCGACAACGCCTCTATATTTTTTATATTCGGCTCTCTACATGTAAATTGCCACAATGCCACCAAAGCCTCAAGAACAATATCATCCGGCTCTATAGAGGCATCTGATACCCTAAGAAATTTTGAGGCTATATTGTGCAATTTAGGGCGTAAGGTCTCCGAAATACTTTCAAACTCTTTTAACGTCATCTTCATAGAAGTATCCTAAAAAACATTTTTTTCATCCCGTTCTCGTAATCTTTCCGTCTCACTGTATAAGTAGCAAAAAACTAATAAAAGTAAAAAATAAACGAAAACAATAATTGTCGGGAAGCGAAAAACAGTTAAAATTTGAATAGAAAAACATATAAAACATATTTAACTGTTCAAAAAAATACTACATTTGTAGTATGAATAATTTATTGGAAAGATTTGGAAATATACCTGTAACAGCACGGGCGATAGAATCTCTTTACCCTAATCTTAAGGGAAGAAACCAAAAGGTAAGGTTGCTTGAGAGAAATGAAGAGATTATTCGCCTTAAGAGAGGATTATATGTTGTTAGTCCGCAGGTTACAGGAAAGACATTATCTACGGAATTGATAGCCAATCATCTGTATGCGCCATCATACATCTCTATGTCTTCTGCCTTAAGGTATTATGGGCTGATCCCGGAAGAGGTATATACTATGCAATCCATGACGGTGAAACATTCAAAGCATTTCAATACACCTTTAGGAGGGTTTGATTATTTATGTATTGCAAGAGATTCCTTTTATATTGGAGTTGTCACCGTAAAAAAGGATGAGTTTGCTTTTATGATTGCTACACCGGAGAAGGCTTTATGTGATTTGATAGCTAATTCCACTAATGTAAAATTAAGGTATTTAAAAGATGTACAAACATATTTGGAGGATGATGTAAGAATGGATATGGATGGCTTTAAAAGGATGAAACCTGCTGTATTTGAGGAGTATGCTAAAGTGGGAAAGAAATCTGAATCAATAAGGACATTGCTAAAATTACTGAAAAAATGAACAGCGAAATTTATAACACAATGCTCTCCGGTTATGATCTGTCAACAGACCAAAAAAGGCGTAATGCAATATTTGAGGTGAATCAGCAGATAATTCTTGCCGGCCTGTATAACGGAGGTTTTTTTGACGTTGCTGCCTTTTACGGCGGTACTTGCCTCAGAATTTTTTACGGATTGCAACGTTTTAGCGAGGATATGGATTTTTCTCTTTTGCTTCCCGACAAAGAATTTGATTTTACCAAATATTTTAAGCCTATTATTGATGAATTTGCAATTGTAGGTAGACAGGTTGAGATAAAGAAGAAGGATAAAAAGAGTTTTGGTAAGGTGGATTCTGCTTTTCTGAAAGATAATACCGATGTTTATGATGTAACATTCAACACGGAAAAATCAATTAAGATAAAGATAGAGGTAGATACCCAGCCTCCGCTAAAATTCGGAACGGAACAGAAACTGCTTATGTTGCCACATTCCTTTATGACGCGTTGTTTTGTGCTGCCGGACCTGTTTGCAGGAAAGATGCATGCTTTGGTTTATAGAGGATGGAAAAACAGGGTAAAAGGGCGCGACTGGTACGACTTTGAATGGTATGTACGTCATAATGTGCCATTAGATTTCGGTCATTTGACAGAACGTATTTTTCAGTTTGACAATGAAATTGTTACTAAAGATGTGTTTATTAATCAGTTGAAAGAAAAGTTGTCTACTGCGAATATAAATCAGGTAAAAGATGACGTTATCCCATTTGTTAAGAATGTCAAGGAATTGGATATATGGTCTAATGACTATTTTGTACAGTTGGCAGATATGATAAGGTTTGAATAACATGTGCTTTGACAATAATTGTAGGGAAGCAAAAAACAGTAAAGAAGGTAATTGAATTTATAGTACCTTTGTGGGTTGCAAGACCGGCAAAGTAAACTGTTAATATTCGGGGAGGACCTTGGAATGAATTTTTGTCGGGAAGATAGGTAATTTATTATTTATAAACATATAACTATGTACAGGACACATACTTGCGGCGAACTTCGCCAAAGCGACATTGGTAAGAGCGTTACTCTTGCCGGTTGGGTTCAGAAGGTAAGGAAGATGGGAAGCCTTACTTTTATTGATTTAAGAGACCGTTACGGAATAACTCAGTTGGTTGCAGATGAGAACGAGACCAAGAAGGTAAAGGAGATTGTAGACAAGATAGGCCGTGAATATGTTATTCAGGCTGTGGGAACAGTAATTGAGAGGCAGAGCAAGAACGACAAGATTACAACAGGTGATATTGAGATAAAGCTGAGTGAGATAAATATTCTCAATCCGTCTGTAACACCGCCATTTACAATTGAGGAGGTATCGGACGGCGGAGAGGATTTAAGAGCGCAGTACAGATATTTGGATCTTAGAAGACCGCCTTTAAAGAGAGCATTGGAGCTGAGGCACAAGATGGCTCAGGAGATAAGAAAATACCTTAGCAATGAGGGATTCCTTGAGATTGAGACCCCGTATCTCATTAAGTCTACCCCGGAGGGTGCAAGAGATTTTGTGGTACCTTCGAGAATGAATCCGGGAGAGTTTTATGCGCTTCCGCAGAGTCCTCAGCAGCAGAAACAGCTTTTGATGGTTGCCGGCTTTGACAGATATTTCCAGATTGTGCGCTGCTTTAGAGATGAGGATCTGCGTGCAGACCGCCAGCCAGAGTTTACACAGGTAGACTGCGAGATGTCTTTTGTAGAGAGAGAGGATATTTTAAGAACATTTGAGGGGCTTGCAAAAGATCTGTTCAAGAATGTTTTGGGTAAAGAGATGAACTATCAGTTCCCAAGAATCTCATATGCAGATGCAATGGAGTATTACGGTTCAGACAAGCCGGATATCCGTTTTGAGATGAAGATGAATACCATTACCAAGCAGATGCAGGGCAACGGCTTTAGTGTATTCGATACAGCAGAATATATTGGTGCAATAGTAGTTGAGGGCTGCGGTGAATATACCCGTAAACAATTGGATGAACTTACCGAGTGGGTAAAACGCCCTCAGGTTGGTGCAAAAGGGTTGGTTTACATTAAATTGGCAAAAGACGGTAGTGTAAAATCTTCTATAGACAAGTTTTATACTCCGGACAAATTGCTCTCTTTGGCTGCAGAGATTGGGGCAGAGGCCGGAGATCTTATCCTTATCCTAAGCGGCCCTAAGGCAAAGACTCAAGTTGCACTTGGAACTTTGAGAATAGAGATGGGTAACAGATTGGGTTTAAGAGATAATTCTGTATTCAAACCTTTGTGGGTATATGACTTCCCGCTGTTGGAGTGGAATGAAGAAGACCAAAGATTCTACGCAATGCACCATCCGTTCACAGCTCCTAAACCGGATGATTTGGACAAATTCTATTCAGACGATGTAGAGCTTCTAAAACAGGTTAATGCCAATGCTTACGACTTTGTCCTTAACGGAACCGAGGTTGGCGGTGGTTCAATAAGAATCCACGACTCAAAAGTTCAGGAGAGAATGTTTGAGGTGCTTGGCTTTACCAAGGAGGATGCCGATTACAGATTTGGATTCATGATAAACGCATTCAAATACGGTGCTCCGCCTCACGGAGGAATTGCCTTTGGCTTTGACCGTTTCTGCGCACTGTTTGGAGGTACAGATACTATTAGAGACTACATTGCATTCCCTAAGAACAATAACGGAAGAGATGTTATGCTCGATGCTCCAAGCCGCATAGATAAGGTTCAGATGGATGAGCTGTGCATTAAGTCAATTCTGCCGGATAAGACTGAGTAGAAAGGTTTTACATAAAATGATACTTATTCTGCAATGTGTTGTGCTTTTTGTACAATATATTACAGAATAAATTATTAGAGTAAATTAAATAAATTATTGTTAAGGAGAAACGTTATGAGTTTGGAGAAACAGATTCAACAGGATATTAAAGCTGCTATGCTTGCAAAAGAGAAGACCCGTCTGGAGTCTCTAAGGGGCATTAAGGCAGCAATCCTTCTCGCAAAAACAGCGGAGGGGGCGGTCCTTGCAAAGGATGAGGCAGGAAACGAGGTCCTTGCCGATGACGCTATTGTAAAGCTTATCCAAAAGTTGGTAAAGCAGCGTAAAGAGACTGCAGAGATCTACAAGCAGCAGGGAAGACCCGAGCTTGCAGAGAATGAACTCTCAGAGGCATCGTTTATGGAGGTTTACCTTCCTAAACAGCTTACAGACGAGGAGATAACTGCAGAGCTTGTAAAGATTATTGCACAGGTTGGCGCAACATCTCAAAAAGAGATGGGCAAGGTTATGGGGGTTGCAACCAAAGCGATGGCAGGCCGTGCAGACGGCAAGAAGATAGGGGAGTTAGTTAGAAAGCTGCTCAACTAAGATTATAGCGTTGGCGTTAGCTTTGGCTTTTTTAGTGCCAGGAGAGTAAAGAGAGCGTTGGTATTGGCGTTGGCGATTTGGAGGGAAGAGAGGGGGTAGAAGTTGAAAGTGTATAGTTTATAGTTAATTAGCTTTTATATTGGCGTTAGCTATAAACTATAAAATTTAGTTATATCTCAAAATTTCACATCTTAATATCTTATAAATTAACAATTTATATTGTGATGTGTTTTTATCAAGGAACAAATTAGGAACAGAAACACGAATTATCATATTTTCTTGTTTTTTTATTTGCACTACCTTTCTTTCTCTTCACTTGTTCGTACTTTGAGTATTTTTCCAAGTCATTTCACACGATTTTCATCCTCTCGCCAAGAGTGATTGTTGCAGTCCATGACCAGCGACGTGGGCTGGATGCCGATTTTCAGTTCATCGACCACTTGGTCGGTCTCGGTGTCGATTTTGATGATACGGTTCTGGTAACTCCAACAGTTGCAATAGACGTATTTGCCGTACTGGAAGTTGCCCTCGTTGGTAATGAACAGTCCGGCTCCCGTGGCGTTGAAATCCTCCACGGCATCGCCGTAGTCCCACTTCATGCAGGCGGTTAAGGATAGTGTCGCTCCGACAACTACGCTCCATAGCAGATATTTCAATTGGTGATGGGTCATACCGTTGTTTTTATAGTTAATCCCCGGTAGTCTTACCTTACGGCAAGCATACCGAGGATTGGCAGAAAATTTATTGTTTGGTTATCTATTCAGCGGGCTTGTACTTCCCGTCTATCATGTCTTGGTAGGTGGGGTTGTATTTGCAGCCACTTACAATCCAATTTGGTTCAGTAATTTGATTATCCTTGATAAAAGGCTCAAATATAGAAAAATCAGAAAAAGAAGTAAGCTTAACGAAATTCACTCCTGATAAACTTTTAAGCTTCGGCATATCAAAAGATGTTAATTTGGAAGCAGCATCTGCACTTAAAGATCCAGCTATAGAGACTAATTCAGGGCATGAGAAAGCGGAAAATCCATGAATCGTTATTCCCGCTCCTCCAACTTTTTCAAGCACAGGAAAAAGCTCATAAGTGGTTGTAGAACGGATATCTAATCCTCCATATGGAAGGTTGTTGGTTGACCACTTACCTTCTTTTGCATATGATGGATTTGAATTGCAACAAATCGATTTTAAATTACTAAAATTATGAACCATTTTAGGAGTATTAAGCGTCCCCTCCATAAAAAATTGACCGCCTATTTTTTCAAGTTTCGAAAATTCTAAGTTCGATACCATCATACCAATTTTGAGATGCATATGACTTGAACTGAAAAAAGTTGACAGTTTTGAGAGCATAAATCAAACGAGTCAATGAGAGAAAGACACAAGCGAGA
>UQWT01000020.1 GCA_900544815.1 uncultured Bacteroidales bacterium
TTGCAGTCTCGGCAAGCCTTCTTGTTACGCCCGACTCTTTGATTAAGTTACCAAAGAACAACATACCCAAGAGTGGAATACCGGATGGTACTATAAATGCTGTAAGCAAGAAACCGATTATTGGGAACAATTTCTTCTCGGTCTGGGAAACAGCACGTGGCGGTTTCATTCTTATGAGACGCTCCTTATTGGTTGTAAGCAATCTCATGATAGGTGGTTGGATAACCGGTACCAATGCCATGTATGAGTATGCAGACACGGCAATAGCACCCATCAAATCCGGAGCAAGTCTACCTGAAAGGAAAATTGCTGTAGGACCGTCTGCACCACCAATGATACCAATTGCACCGGCCTCTGCAGGAGAGAACCCAATAGCAAGTGCAATTGCATAGGCACCAAAGATTCCAAGCTGTGCGGCTGCGCCAATCAACATAAGTTTAGGGTTTGATATAAGGGCAGAGAAATCTGTCATTGCACCAATACCCAAGAAGATTAATGGTGGATAAAATCCTTTCTGTACACCTTGATAAAGGATATTTAATACAGAGCCCTCTTCATATACACCCACGCTAAGGCCGGGGAAAAGAGGAATATTTCCAATTATGATACCAAATCCAATTGGAACCAAAAGCATAGGTTCCCACTCTTTCTTTATTGCAAGGTACACAAAGACAAGACCTATAAGAATCATAAGGACATGTCCGAATGTGCAGTTTGCAAATCCGGTGTAGCCAAGGAACTGCTTTAGGTTTTCTACTATTAGAGAACTTAATACCATAACGCTTATCCAATTACAACAAGATCGGCACCCTCAAGAACAGAGTCTCCCTTGTTAGCTTTAATACTTGTTACTGTACCATTTGCAGTAGCCTCAATGATGTTCTCCATCTTCATGGCCTCAAGAACCATAAGTTTCTGTCCTACTTTTACAGTATCACCCTCTTTGCAAGATACCTCAAGGATAACTCCCGGAAGCGGTGATGTTACAACTGTGCCATTGCCTGATGAGGCCGCAGCAGCCGGTTTTGAAACTTTAACCTCGGGCGCAGCAGCTTTTGGAGCGGCCGCTTTTTTAACTGCAGGAGCAGGAGCTGCTTTCTTCAAAGGCTTGTCAAACTCAACTGTAAAAGGCATACCGTTAACCTCAACCTTGGCAGTTGAATCCTCTATGTCGTTAATGGTTACGTCGTAATCGTTACCATTTATTTTCAATTTATATTCTTTCATCAGTGTTTTTATTATTTCGGTTATTATCTTTTCCTTACTGTAGGGGTCTCTCTCAATGTGTAGATCTTAGAACTCCATGGAGAATATGACCTTGCAGTTTTGTTAATGGTAAGAATTGTATTCTCAAAATCGTGAGCTTCGGTCTCCTGTTTATAAAGATGGCATGCCATTGCGATTGCAGCGTATGTCTCTGCTGTAATCTCCCCTTTCTTGGTTGCCTCCTCTGCCTTTACAGCACCCTGAACGCCATCGCCCATTGCAGTTGCTGTCTTTACAGATGCTTTCTTTATAGAATGGTTTCCTATTGCTTTGAATACAAGAGCTAAAATAATAAGTGCAAGGAATACAACAGACATAGCTGTCAAAGCCATAATGCCGCCTGTAGGGTCATTCTCTGCCATCTTATTGGCCTTTGATTCACCATCCAAAGTCACATTGTTTGTACTTGGAGTAACTTTAGGCAAGACGCCGAAACCTGCATTCTCATCACCATATAACGCCTCTTTCTGGGCTATAAGGTAAGACTTTCTTAAGAGGTGTGTAGGCTCTGCAAAACCTTCACCATCCATTAATCTTCCGTATGAAACATTCTCGGGAAGATCTACCGGGATATTTATTACATCAATGACGGTTTTTCCATCACTGCTTGTAAAGTATACAGTGCCACCATTCTGCAGGGTGAAGTTTATATGGAAAGTTCCTCTGTCCTTCATCCCGTCTGCAAAGAAGAGCGCATGCTGACGAGGTTTTACCTTTGTAAGCACATCCCCCTTTGGAATCATATACTTGGTAAGATCATTATGGTCGTCGGAGAGGTAGCAACCTCCAATATCCACCGTACCGTATGATGTGTTGAACAGCTCTATCCATCCGCTCCTGTTACCATAGTCGTCTATATATCCGTCTGTGTTTGTAACGAGAACCTCGTTCAAACGCATATCGGACATATTCTGAGCCTTAACAGTACCGGCAACCAGAAGAACTGCCAACATTAAAAACAAACTATTTATTTTTTTCATTTTTGACAGTTTTAATGATTATAGAGGTAGGTTGTCATGCTTCTTGGCAGGGTTTGTAAGCTTCTTGGTAGCAAGCTGCTGAAGAGCACGGATAACACGGAACCTTGTATTTCTTGGCTCAATGATATCATCTATATAACCATACTTAGCTGCATTGTAAGGGTTTGCAAATGCATCTCTGTACTCTTTCTCTTTCTCTGCTGCAAAAGCTGCAGGATCCGGTGCTGCTTTAAGCTCTTTTCCGTAAAGAACCTCAATAGCTCCCGATGCGCCCATAACTGCAATCTCTGCTGTTGGCCAAGCGTAGTTGATATCTCCTCTAAGGTGTTTAGAGCTCATAACGCAGTATGCTCCGCCGTATGCTTTTCTAAGAACAACTGTAACTTTTGGAACAGTAGCCTCGCCGTAAGCGTAAAGAAGTTTTGCACCGTGAAGGATAATTCCGCCGTACTCCTGCTGTGTGCCCGGAAGGAAGCCCGGTACATCTACCAATGTTACAATAGGAATGTTGAATGCATCGCAGAAACGAACGAATCTTGCAGCCTTTCTTGAGGCATTGTTGTCCAATACACCGGCAAGAACCTTAGGCTGGTTGGCAACTATACCAACAGACTGGCCGTTAAATCTAGCAAAACCTACAACAATATTCTTTGCATAGTCTTTGTGAATTTCAAGGAATTTACCCTCGTCTACGATAGCACCTATGATCTCGTAAACATCGTATGGCTTGTTAGGATTGTCTGGAATAATCTCATTCAAAGAATCCTCAAGTCTGTCAATTGGATCCTCTGTTTCAACGTATGGAGTCTCCTCAAGGTTGTTCTGTGGTATGAAGCTCAACAGATCTTTAATAACCTGTATACCCTCCTCCTCTGAATCAACTGCAAAGTGGGCAACACCGCTCTTTGATGCGTGAACGCTTGCTCCACCAAGATTCTCGGTTGTAACATCCTCACCTGTAACAGATTTAACAACTTTAGGGCCAGTTAGGAACATGTAGCTTGTACCTTTGGTCATAATGTTGAAGTCTGTAAGTGCAGGGGAATATACTGCACCGCCGGCGCAAGGGCCAAAGATTGCTGATATCTGTGGGATAACTCCTGATGCAAGGATGTTTCTCTGGAAGATCTCTGTGTAACCTGCAAGTGCGTTTACACCCTCCTGAATACGTGCTCCACCTGAGTCGTTAAGACCTATAACGGGAGCGCCCATCCTAAGACCTTTATCCATTACTTTGCAGATCTTTAATGCGAAGCTCTCAGAAAGGGAACCTCCAAAAACAGTAAAGTCCTGTGCAAATACATACACAAGCCTTCCGTCAATTGTACCGTATCCTGTTACAACACCATCGCCAAGGAATACACTCTTCTCCATTCCGAAGTTTGTGCAACGGTGAGTTACAAACATATCAAATTCCTCAAAACTTCCTTCGTCAAGAAGCATGTTGATTCTCTCACGAGCTGTATATTTGCCTTTATCGTGCTGGGAGTCGATTCTTTTCTGACCACCACCCAAGCGTGCTTTTTCACGAAGTGAAATAAGCGCTTTAACTTGTTCGAGTTGTAGACTCATTTTATATAATTTTTATTATGGTTATTTCAGATTATTTTTTCTTAGGATCTTCGCAAAGCTCTGTAAGAACGCCCATTGTAGATTTTGGATGTAGGAATGCTATATTCAAGCCCTCAGCACCCTTTCTTGGGGTTTTATCAATAAGCTGAACACCTTTTGCAGATAGTTCGTCAAGACAAGCCTGTACATTGTTTGTCGCAAATGCTATATGCTGTATACCCTCGCCTTTCTTATCAATAAACTTGGCTATAGGTCCCTCTGGATCTGTGCTCTCAAGAAGTTCAAGTTTGGTCTGGCCAATCTTAAAGAAAGCAGTTCTTACCTTCTGCTCTTTAACCTCTTCTATTGAATAACATTTTAGACTGAGTTTCTCCTCGTAGTAAGGAATGGCAGCGTCTAATGATTTAACTGCAATTCCAATGTGCTCTATGTGTGTAAGTTCCATATTAAAATAACGTTTTATAGAATTATATATGCATTTTATCCGGCAAATTTAGTAAATATTATCAAAAGGATTTAATTTTTTTTATTTTGTTATTTAACCTTCTGTTTTTACTTTCCGGCCCCGCATTTTGCGCTAGTTGTACATAGCTGCAGCTGCTGTGAAATCTAAAAACATATTGTTAAATTTTACGCAGATCCATACTACTTTAAAACAGTTTCTATACCTTTGCTGCATATAAAAAATGTAGATATTATTTAAAGATAGAGAAGATGAAAAACAAGGAATCTGTCATAAACTACTACCTTCTTATACTGTGGAGAATTTTTTTGGTGTATCTTCTGTACACTATTAGCAGAGTGGCTTTTATACTTATTAATTACAATATACTAAAGCCAATATCAACGGGAGAGATGCTGAGGATACTTGGCGGCGGACTTATGTTCGACAATACTGCAATCCTGTACACAAACTCCTTATTTCTTCTAATGGCGTTATTGCCTGTGCCGTTTGTATTTAATGCCCTGTATCAAAAGGCTGTCAAATGGGTATATGTAATTTTTAATTTTATTCCGCTTTCAATAAATCTTGCGGACTGCATATACTTTAAATTTACACTAAGGCGAACAAGTTTCTCATTTGTCCAGGAGTTTCAGGGAGATATAAAGTTTGGAAAGATTTTTTTTGAGAGTATTACCCTTTACTGGTATATATTCGTAATAGGACTGCTATTTCTTGCCGCCCTTGTTTTTTTGTCGGGAAGCTACAAAAAACAGTATGATTTCTTCAAACATAAGATGTATACCTCATTTAACAATTTCAGGCCGTACCTAACGCAGTTTGTGGCATTGGCTATAGCGGTTCCACTTATAATAATAGGTATACGCGGCGGTGTTACAAGAACTATAAGGCCTATTACCCTTAGCAATGCCGGTGATTATGTAGACAAGGCTATCCATACATCGGCAGTGCTCAATACGCCGTTTTCGCTTATTCGTACCGCAGGAAAGAGGCAGTACACTATACAGAAATTCTATCCGTCATACGAGGCAATGGAAAGTATTTACACCCCTTTACATATTCCGGCCTTAGAGGAGAGAGATTCAACCTCCATGTTCCCTGTTACAAACGAGAAAAAAAATGTGGTGATTCTAATATTGGAGAGTTTCGGGGCGGAGAATATGCAGTTTTTAAATAGGAGCCTCCCGACAAATTTTACCCCTTTCTTGGATTCTCTGCGTAAGGATGGAATCTTGTGTACCAATGCCTTTGCAAACGGGCGAAAGTCTATAGATGCGGTACCATCTATAATGGCCTCTATACCAAGTCTTATGGAGTCGTTTGCTGTTACTCCGTATGCCAATGATGCCTTTAGAGGTCTGCCAAGGATATTGGATTCTTTAGGTTATTATACTGCCTTCTTTCATGGAGCGCCAAACAATTCAATGGGATTGCGTGCAGTTACAAATCTTTGTGGTGTAAAGAACTATTTTGGTAAGGATGAATATGGCAACAATTCAGATTTTGATGGTTCATGGGGTATTTGGGATCATAAGTTCCTCCCTTTTGTTGCAAAGACAATCTCCACATTCAAAGAGCCGTTCTATGCCTCTGTGTTTACCTTGTCTTCTCATCATCCGTTTAAAATTCCTAATGAATACAAGAATGTTTTTCCTAAAGGTGAGATTCCTTTGCAGGAGACAATTGCATACGTTGATAATGCTTTAAAAATATTCTTTGCAACGGTTTCCAAGGAGTCGTGGTTTAAGAACACCATATTTGTCATTACTCCGGACCATTCAACATGGAATGGCTACATGCCAAAATATTCAACCCTGCTTGGAACAACCCAGATACCTATTATATACTATGCTCCCGGATTTATCCCTTGCGGGGAATATCCGTTAACTACCCAGCAGATAGATATAATGCCAACTGTTTTAGGTATACTTGGCTATAAAGAGCCTTTTGTTGGTTTCGGCCGTAATCTCGCGGCTTCTAATAAAACCCCATTTGCCGTTAACTTTGGTGGCGGTGAGTTTCAAATGGTTCAGGGCGATACCTTATATGTAAGGGATATGAATTCTCTTAAATCTGTATATGATTATAAACAAGATAGTCTTCTGAATAATAACTTACTTAAATCCGGTGCGATACAGTATAAGGATGTTGAATCCAAGGATGATTTCTTTAAGGCGGTGGTGCAGCAGTATATGAATAGGCTGATAGAGGATAAACTCCTTGTTAAATAAAAAGTTATATAAAAAGACAACTGCTGCGTTACGCTTGCTTCGCATATCCTCATTTACGTTAAGTAAACTCCGGTATGCTCAGCTGCGCAAGCCTTGCATTTGCACTTTTTATATAACTTTTTGAGTTATAATGATGATATGTATCTTCAAGTCTCAATGTTCCTCACGTACAATAGTACGCTGCGGACATTTCGCTTTCGAAACTTTGTATAATCAGCGCATTTTAGTAAGCGTTAAAAAATAAGTTGGTAAAGATTTAGCAGTATTTTTGAGAAAAGAAATATAGACCGAAAAGACAATTAAAGATTACTTAACAAGGTGGCCTCTTAGTAGTTGAAGTAGGTGCATAATCCGTATGAACTGTAGTAGTGCCCATAGTATTTGTCGCCTATTATTCTGCCGGTTGATACCCTAATGCCATGGCCTTTTTGTACATTGCGTACGCACTCCATTCCGGTTCTTTATTGCATATCTCTCTGTACAGTTGTTCAATCTTACTAATTTTCTTTTGTGGGATCTTATCTTTTGTCATTAATAAAATGCACCTATATTGTAATTCTCCTACAGAAGTGGGTTGATTTTCAAGATAAGGCTCTATAATTATTTCGTAATTGTCTGCTTTTGCTTTAATTGATGTTATGACTATCAATAGAAGAATTACAATATTCTTGATGTTACGATATTGAATATTTCCGTTCGATTTCATTTAAGTTTAGAGTTAGTGTGCGTGACAAATATACAAAAAAATGAGACCAACAACAAAGGTCGGCCTCAGGAATCATTATCTTGATTTTATGTCTGCGATTAATTAATTTGCATCAGAGGTGTCCATAAGATGGTACACATTCTGAACGTCATCATCGTTCTCTATCTTTTCAAGAAGTTTATCAACATCTGCTTTCTCCTCCGGAGTAAGTTTCTTTAGCTCTGTGGTAGGGATTCTTTCAAACTGACCCGATATGATCTCAAATCCGTTCTCCTCCAGATATTTCTGAATCTCACCAAATGATTCAAAAGCACCGTAAATGACAATCTCTTCAACTCCCTCCTCTGTCTCATCTTTGAAAACTTCATCTGCTCCGTAGTCTATAAGCTCAAGCTCAAGCTCTTCAATATCAATTCCATCTTTAGGCTTAACTTTAAATACGCATTTGCGCTCAAACATAAAGTCTACACTGCCGGATGTCCCTAATGAGCCGCCGAATTTATTGAAGTAGCTTCTAATATTTGCAACTGTTCTTGTTGTATTGTCTGTTGCTGTCTCTACTAAAATAGCAATTCCGTGAGGACCGTATCCCTCGTAAACTGCCTCCTTGTAGTCTGCCGTATCCTTCTCAACTGCCCTCTTGATTGCCCTTTCGATGTTCTCTTTAGGCATGTTCTCACTTTTTGCAGTCTGTATAAGTGTTCTTAGTTTTGGGTTTGTAGCAGGATCAGGTCCGCTTTTAGCTGCTATAGTAATCTCTTTTCCAAGTCTTGTAAAAACGCGGGCCATGTTTCCCCAACGTTTGAATTTTCTCTCTTTCCTAAATTCAAAAGCTCTTCCCATAATGTAAATTATTGTAATCTTTCAATATACTTGTCTATATCCATTCCCTCAATTGACTGTGGATATTTCTCTTTAATCTTTGTATAGCACTCAATGGCTTTGGCCTTGTCACCCAACTCCTCGTTTACTAAACCTGCTTTCAACAGGTATGCTGCAGAGAATATATCATTAGATAGGTCTGCTGCTTTTGTGAAATAGCCAAGAGCCTCTTTGTAGTTTCCAAGTCCAACGTATGAATCTCCTATATTACACAATGCACGTGCAGCTGTTATATTATCTTCGCTGTTGTACTTTTTAAGGTAATCAATTGCATTCTGGTAATTGCCAAGTTGTAGCTCACATACGCCGGCATAAAAATAGACAGACTCGCCTGCTTTTGTTCCGTAATCAGAGATAATCTGTTTAAATCCAAGAGTATTGCCGTCTCCGTTAAGTGCTTTTTCAAAGTCTCCGTTACGGAAATAGAACTCGGCTGTGAATGTTTGAGCTTGTGCCTCTTGCTGAGCAGGCAATGAAATAAAATGGTGGTATGCCAAGCCTCCGGCTACAATTACTACCAGTGCTATAACACCGCCAACCAACTGGTTTTTATAAGTCTGTAAAAATTTCTCTGTTCTGGTTAAGGCTTCTCCTACTTCCACCTTTTCCGCTGCTTCGTTGTTGTTATTAATCTTAGACATTTTTATGTGTTTTTTTATGCAGACCGCAAATTTACAACAAATTGTTTAAAAGCCAAAAAGAAACTATTTTAATCTAACTTGAAAATTGAAAATTGAGTTTGAACGATAAAGTGCCATCGTTTTCTTTGACTACCTTGTTTCTGTAATTCCATATTAACCTCTTTATCTCGTTCAATATTTCGTTCGATTTTAGAGTGCCAAAAATCACAGTTACTTTTATGGTCATTCTTTCTTATCTACCAATCTCTGCCATGCCAAAATTCACCATCGCAAAATATTGCAATTTTATGACATCTGATTACAAAATCCGGCTTACCAAATACAGAGACGTCATTTTTGCGATATCTTACTCCCGCATTCCAAAGGAGTTTTCCAAACGTAATTTCAAGTTTGGTTCCCTTGCTCTTATTTGCAGCCATATTTTTATGGCGTTGTTCTTTTGTCAGGCGATCCATAAGCTATTCTGATATTAAGAATATATATGTACCAAATTCAGTATGCAAGGATATTCAATTAAATTGTTAAAATTCCATGAGCGGTGAATGTGGGTTTCAAATTTTTCCGTAAGTTTGCAACAGTAAAAGCGATTATATGTTTCTGGAGAGGATTCTAATAACAGATTTTAAAAATATACATTCGGCAGAACTTCACTTTTCTCCAAAGTTGAACTGTATTTGGGGTAGCAATGGTGAGGGAAAGACAAATTTGTTAGATGCAATCTACTATCTTTCAATGACAAAAAGCTACTTTAACGGTTCGGATATCTATACATTCAAAAGAGGTAGTAGCTACGTTGCCCTAAACGGAATTTATGATGAAGACGGCCAAAAGTGCAGTATAAGCATAGGTATTAAGGGTACGGCCGCGGATGATGGAACGATAAAGGTAGATGAAAAGGTGGTAAAGAGAGACGGTAAGAGTTATGGCAGAATTTCCGAACATATAGGCAAGATACCGGTAGTGGTGGTATCTCCCACAGATACAGAGCTTATAAACTCCGGAGGAGATGAGAGGAGAAGGTTTATCAATATGGTACTTTCGCAATTGGACAGTGAATATCTAAGAAGACTTCAAAACTACAACCAGCTTCTTTTACAACGCAACAAACTGCTTAAGATGGGAGGAGCCGATGTCGTTTCCGCAGAGTACTTGGACACAATTGATGAGCGTATGGCTGTAAATGCAGAATATATCTATAACGAGAGGTTGAAAATAAGCAGCCTGCTGAATGATTCCGTTTGCAACTACTATAACATACTCAGCAACTCAAAGGAGAATGTATCGTTTGAGTACAGGTCTCAGTTGACTAACAGCTCAACGTTGGAACTCTTTAAGGAGAACTTTGAGAAAGACAGAGTACTTAAATATACGTCATCGGGTATTCACAGGGATGATTTTCTCTTTAGCGTAAATGGCATGCCTATAAAGAATTGCGGCTCGCAGGGGCAGCAGAAGACATTTCTCATAGCGCTCAAACTTGCCCAGTATGAGATTATGCTTAATCTTCATGGCAAACAACCGTTACTGCTTTTGGATGACGTTTTTGATAAATTGGACATGGGACGTGTGGGGAGACTCATAGAGGTTGTGTCGGGAAGCAGATTCGGCCAAATCTTTATTACTGATAGCAGTAAGGTAAGGATGGAGAGTGTGTTGGAGCCTGTACTTGCCATGAGCAGGAACTTTACAGTAGAAAATGGTGTGTTTCAATTGCTTTAGCTATGCAGAGAGAGAGTACTAAAACATTACGTGATGCCATAAATGCATATCTGCGGGAAACAAATCTCGGAGATGGAATCATACGTCTTAGAATTTTCAAGGCTTGGGACAGTGTTACGGGAGAGGCTGTTGCGGCTGTCACCTACAACAAGTTTTTTAAGGATGACTGCCTTCATTGTAAGATAGGGTCGAGTCTTATAAGAAGTAACCTGCAGCTGAGGTTACGGGAAATTGCAGATTCAATGAATCAGTTGCTTGGCAAAGAGTATGTAAAGAGAATAATTCTAAAGTAGTTTGGAGCAAGACAGAGATAAAAACGAATATGAAACCAAACATGAAACTAATTGTAGATAGTGCCATACCGTTTATAAAGGGTGTCTTTGAACCATATTTTAACGTTGAGTATTATAAAGGTTCGGAATTTACCCGGCAGATTATAGAAGATGCAGACGCTCTTGTGGTTAGGACAAGGACAAAGTGCAACAGCTCTTTATTAGACGGCTCCAACGTTAAGTTTATTGCTACAGCCACTATAGGGGAGGATCATATAGACAAGGAGTATTGTGCGGCTAATGGCATAACTGTAAGGAATGCAGCCGGATGCAATGCCGGTGGCGTTTTGCAGTATGTCTTTACGGCGCTCTATTCCCTCTCTGCTCTAAAAAGATTTTCTCTTCCACCTTTTCTTCCCGACAAAGAACTTGTGTTGGGGGTAATTGGTGTTGGCAATGTTGGCAGCAAGGTGGCGGATTTTGCGGAAAGATTTGGTTTTGAGGTTCTTAAAAATGATCCTCATAAGATGGAGGAGATGGTAAAATGCCGCGGACGAGTGAAAGAGGGGTATGTTCAATTGGATGAGTTGTTGGAAAGGGCTGATATAGTTACGCTTCACACATCCCTTAATCCAACCTCTAAAGGGTTGGCCTCTTCTGCTTTTTTCAAAAAGATGAAAAAGGGTGCAATTTTCGTTAATGCATCAAGGGGAGAGGTGATGGATGAGGAGGCTTTGGCCGCCTATAGTGATAAGTTGGGTGGAATTATAATTGATGTGTGGAACAATGAACCTAACATAAGCCTCAAGACATTGTCAATAGCTGACGTTCATACACCGCATATTGCAGGATATTCATTAGAGGGAAAGATTAACGGTACAACAATGTCTGTGCATAATGTGGCAGATTATTTTGGGATAGATGAATTAAAGAATTTTGCTGTAGACGAGTCTCAATTTATCCCTGCAAAGGTTATTGAGTTTGGAAAGATCATAAAAATGAAAGATTGTAGGGAAGCGGGAAAAATAATTGCTCAAAAACTTTTGGAATCGTATGATATAAAAAGTGATTCTGCTGCGTTGGGAAAAAATCCTGCGGATTTTGAATTGCTGAGAAACAGCTACAATTATAGACGTGAGTTTGTGGCAGAGTGGTGAAAATAATATATTAAC
Organism: uncultured Bacteroidales bacterium; assembly: GCA_900544815.1. Taxonomy (GTDB): domain Bacteria; phylum Bacteroidota; class Bacteroidia; order Bacteroidales; family UBA932; genus Egerieousia. The sequence goes on from UQWT01000020.1 coordinate 11,905, forward strand.
TATAAGAAATATAGACTGTTATTATGAACTTTACTAAGGACCAGATTAAGCAGATATTTGCCAAGGGCATATCTGAAGAGGTTGCAGACAGACAGATGGAAAATTTTAGAACAGGTTTTCCATACCTTTCAATAAAGGATGCGGCAACACCTGCAAACGGTGGAATAAAGGTGCTGAACGACAATGAGGTAAAGGATGCGTTGGATGCAAAGGACGCGCTTGACGGGTCAATTGTAAAATTTGTTCCGGCTTCCGGAGCGGCATCGCGTATGTTTAAAGATCTGTTTGTTGGATTGGAGGAGTTGGAAAAAGAGGGAAGGGTAAAATCTTCTGCAGCTCAAAGGTTTTTGGACAATGTAATGCATTTCCCGTTTATGAATGACAGACAGCTCTTGGAGATGATCCTAAAGCCCAATGGGCTTAATTATGGTGCAACGCCAAAGGGGTTGGTTGCGTTTCATAAATATAAAACAGCTGTAGGAGAGGAAGTTAGAACGGCTTTTGAGGAGCATTTGGTAGAGGGGGCACTATATGCAAAAGATACAGAGGGCAAGGTTAAGATGATGTTTACAGTTTCACCGGAGCATAAAGAGAGATTTGTTTCGCTGTTTGAATGCGTAAAGGAGAGATATGAGAAAAAATATGATTGCAAGTATGAGATTACATTTACGGTGCAGTCTCCGTCTACCGATACTATTGCGGCAGATATGGATAATAATCCGTTTATGACATCTGAGGGCAAGTTGCTTTTCCGCCCTGGAGGGCACGGCTCCCTGCTTAAGAATCTGAATGAGGTAGGTGCAGATGCAATTGTGGTAAAGAATATAGATAACGTTATAAGGGAGGAACTTGTTGCAGACACTGCCAAGTGGAAAAAGGTCTTGGTTGGGCGAGGCGCTCAACTTCAAAGAATTTGCTTTTCGCTAATGAACAGACTTGTATCGGATGAATATACACAACAGTTGGAGAATGAGGCGGTGACATTTTTAAAGAGGGAATTTTTGGTAGAGCTACCAGCCAATATTACAGACAAGAGGGGATGGCTAATTGCCAAACTAAACAGACCTATAAGGGTTTGTGGTATGGTAAAGAACGAAGGGGAGCCTGGTGGAGGTCCGTATATAATAAATGAGGACGACGGATCAACATCTCTTCAGATATTGGAATCTGCACAAATTGACAAGTCAGATGCTTCAAGTACAGATAAAATGAAACGTTCAACACATTTTAATCCCGTAGACCTTGTCTGCTTTGTAAAGGATTATAAGGGACATAAATTTGATTTAAAGAATTACACAGATCCTAAAACCGGGTTCATATCAGAGAAAAGCTATGAGGGGAAAACTCTTAGAGCGCAGGAACTTCCGGGGCTTTGGAACGGCTCTATGAGCAACTGGAACACCCAGTTTGTTGAGGTGCCGCTCATTACATTCAACCCTGTAAAGACAGTTTTAGATCTGTTACGTCCGCAACACAACGACAATTAAAGATTACCAAGTTATTTTTTTAAGATTACTAAAAATCAATGTAATAAGACTACTCAAGTAGTGATATTGCTTTCAATTAATTGCAATTAAAAGCGTTAGCTTTGATTTAGTTTATAGTGTATAGTTTATAGTTTATAGTTTATAGTGTATAGATAGCATTATAAAAGTTTATAGTTGAGAGTTTATGGTTTACAGAGTAAAGAAGAAAAACTAATATCCTTAAAACTATCAGCTAATTAACTGACTATAGACTTTTAATTATAAACAATAAACTTAATTAGCCAAAGCATATATATAATTATACATTTAAAAATATAACAGCCTGCAGTTTGTTCGCTGCAGGCTGTTTGTTGTCTATGAATTGTGCTATAACACTATTCTATGATACATGATAGCGGTTTTTGAAAATACGCTAAATATATAATTTGATTACTCAAGAATTTGCCTTTTTAGGCAACTTCTTACCAGCCTAATACATAAGCAAATATCAAAGGTGCCACAATAGTCGCATCGGACTCAACAATAAACTTAGGAGTCTCAGGCGCTAATTTACCCCAGGTGATCTTCTCGTTAGGAACAGCACCGGAATAAGAACCGTATGAGGTGGTAGAATCTGAAATCTGGCAGAAATATTTCCAAAGAGGAACATCCTTCCACTCAAGATCCTGAGCCATCATAGGGACAACGCAGATAGGGAAATCACCTGCTGTGCCACCGCCAATCTGGAAGAAGCCAACACCTTTTCCACCAGAATTAGCTCTATACCACTCTGTTAAGAAAATCATGGTTTCAATGCCACCCTTAACCAAACTTGGCTGGAACTCACCCTTAATACAATGAGCGGTAAAGATATTACCAGTAGTACTATCCTCCCATGCAGGAACAATAATAGGAATATTCTTCTCGCAAGCAGCAAGAACCCAGCTGTCCTTGGGATCTATCTCATAATACTGCTCAAGAACCTTGCTTCTTAAAAGCTTGTACATGAACTCGTAAGGAAGATACCTCTCGCCTTTGTCGGCAGCATCTCTCCATACATCAACAAGATGCTTTTCAAGTCTTCTGAAAGCCTCCTCCTCAGGTATGCAAGTATCTGTAACCCTGTTCATGTGGTTATCCAAAAGCTCCTGCTCCTGCTGAGGTGTAAGATCTCTATAATAAGGCACACGTTTATAGTGAGAATGTGCAACAAGATTCATAATATCCTCCTCCAAGTTGTTTGCAGAGCAGCATACAATCTGGATCTTGTCTTGTCTTATCATCTCTGCAAGTGACAATCCCAACTCAGCGGTACTCATTGCGCCGGCCATGGCAAGCATCATTTTGCCACCATCCTTCAACTGCTCCTCATAAGCCTTTGCAGCATCAACCAACGCCGCAGAATTAAAATGGCGATAGTGATGAGTTATAAAATTAGAAATAGGTCCTCTATTCATAATAATATTGTTTTAAAATTGATAAGTCGTGTTATTTGCCTGCAAAAGTATTAATTTTTCCGTTTTTTTATTATACTTTTGCAATTATTTTAACTATTATAAACTTAATACCTAATTATGCTTCCCGACAAAACTTTAAAGGCGTTTGAAAATATTCACACACCTTTTTATTACTACAACACGGAACTATTGAAAAAAACACTGGACGTTTACACAGAATGCATTAAAAAATACGGATACTCTGCACATTATGCATTAAAAGCAAATACAGATCCTGTACTTTTGGAGATGATAAAAAGTTATGGATTGGGTGCCGACTGTGTAAGTGGAAATGAGGTAAAAGTTGCTGTTAAAGCAGGCTTCTCTCCAGACAAGATTGTATATGCCGGAGTAGGAAAGTCAGACAAAGAGATAGAGACAGCATTGGATGCCGGAATATTCAGCTTCAACTGCGAATCAGTAGAGGAGATCTCTGTTATAGAGCAGATAGCAGCCTCAAAAAAGAAAACGGCAAGAATAGCCTTGCGAGTTAATCCAGATATAGACGCCCATACGCACAAGTACATAAGTACCGGTAGAAAAGAGGATAAATTTGGCATAAGCCCATGGATGTTTGAAGATGTCATGAAGGTGATTAACAGTTCAGAGCATCTTAAACTTATAGGATTGCATTTCCATGTAGGATCGCAGATATTGGATCTTAGCGTGTTCAAACTCCTTTGCAAGAGGATAGAGGAGATTCAGCAATGGTTTATAGAGAGAGATATTAAGATAGAGAATTTGAATCTTGGAGGCGGACTTGGAATAGATTACGCAGACCCGGATGCCAACCCTATAGCAGACTTTAGAGAGTACTTTAAGATAATTAACGAGAACCTTATTGTAAGAGAGGGGCAGAAAGTACACTTTGAGCCAGGTAGAGCAATTGTAGCCCAGTGCGGAACACTTATATCAAGAGTACTTTACGTTAAACAAGGAAAGAGAAAAAAATTCGCAATTTTGGATGCCGGTATGAACGACCTTATAAGGCCGGCTTTGTATCAAGCTCACCACGCAATCCGGAATATCTCATCAAAAAAGAGACCAATGAGATACGATGTGGTTGGCCCGGTATGTGAATCCAGCGATTGCTTTGGAAAGAACATAATGATGAATAAAACAGAAAGAGGAGATTTTATAGCAATAAGAAGCGCCGGAGCATACGGACAGGTTATGGCTATGAGATACAACCAAAGAGATTTGGCAAAAGCTGTTTATTCAAAAGATTTTGAATAATATATGACAAGAGTCAGACAGACTGCAACCTATACCATGCAACTCTTTAACCTTTTTAAAAGAAAAGGGTTAGGGCTTAGCATGGATAGTATTGCCTTTGAACTTGGTATTACCAAGAAGACGCTCTATAATAATTTTGGAAGCAAAGAGGATATGTACTCTGCCGTAACGACCTATTTTTATGACTCTCTTGAGAAAAAGATAAAACATGAGTTTGAGACAGAGACAAGGACCCTTATGCAGATGTTGCTTATAGCCAAGAATGTAAGCTCTGAGATTAAAAAGCTTGGAGAAAAATTCCTTACAGACATTTCAAAAATAGGAGGGGTGTTTCCGCTTCAGAACCATACAGACAGAACCAGTTTCTATTCTGTCCTTATAAAGCAGAATTTGGAAAAAGGAATGAAAGAGGGGATATACAGGGGCGATATAAACATAGAGGCTGTCACTCTTTTTTATACATCCGTTGTAGAGACATTCTATAAATGGGACGGTGAATATAGATTCCTTTTTGAGTATGAAGAATACTTTTACGAACATGTAAAGTATCACCTGTACTCCATAACAAACCTTAACGGCAGGCAGGAACTTGAAAAACTTCTTTTGTAAACGGGTGGGTTTACAGATACGGAAGGCTTGTTTTTAAAGAAATTGAAGAAATATAACAGATATGTTTGAAAATTTAATAGATAGATTAGAGGGCTCTTTCAGACTTCTCAAGGGTGAAGGAAAGATTACAGAGATAAATGTGGCCGAAACCCTCAAAGAGGTTAGAAAAGCTTTGTTGGATGCCGACGTCAGCTACAAGATAGCAAAAAAATTCTGTGATGATGTAAAAGAGAAAGCATTAGGGCAGAATGTCCTTAAAGCTGTAAAACCGAGCCAGATGATGGTTAAGATTGTACACGATGAACTTGCAGCCCTTATGGGAAGCGAAGCATCGGATGTAAATCTTAAAGGAAATCCGGGCATAGTATTGGTATCCGGTCTTCAAGGTTCCGGTAAAACAACCTTCTCCGGCAAATTGGCATTAAACTGCAAAACCAAACGAGGTCTTAAAGTTATGTTGGTTGCAGGAGACGTTTACCGTCCTGCAGCTATAGAACAGCTGAAAGTACTTGGTGAACAAGTTGGTGTTTACGTTTATACAGAAGATGGTGTAAAAGATCCTGTAGGAATAGCAAAAAGAGCAATTGAATATGCAAAGAAAGAGGGCTATTCACTTGTAATAATAGATACAGCCGGCCGTTTGGCAATAGATGAACAGATGATGGAGGAGATCTCCAACATCAAGAAGGCTGTAAATCCATCTGAGACACTCTTTGTTGTAGACTCCATGACAGGACAGGATGCGGTTGAGACAGCAAGAGCATTCAACGAGGTATTGGATTTTGATGGAGTAGTTCTTACAAAGATGGATGGTGACACCCGCGGAGGTGCAGCCCTTTCCATAAAGGCTGTAGTTAATAAACCAATCAAGTTTGTAAGTTCCGGCGAAAAGATGGAGGCGTTGGATGTGTTCTATCCAAAACGTATTGCAGACCGTATCCTTGGCATGGGAGACGTTGTTTCCCTTGTTGAAAAGGCACAGGAACAGTTCGATGAAGAGGAGGCAAGAAAACTCCAGAAGAAATTGGTTAAAGACCAGTTTACCTTATGGGATTTCTATCTACAGATCCAGCAGATAAAGAAGATGGGTAATATAAAGGATCTTGCATCTATGCTTCCGGGAGTAGGCAAAGCGTTGAGGGATGTAGAGATTGACAACAGCGCATTCAAAAGCGTTGAGGCCATAATCCTCTCAATGACAAAATACGAAAGGGAGAATCCGCAGATTCTTAACGGCTCAAGAAGAAAAAGGATTGCAGACGGAAGCGGTACATCTGTAGTTGAGGTAAACAGACTTCTCAAACAGTTTGAGGATACCAGAAAGGTAATGAAGCAGATGGCCGGTGGCGGAGCAATGAAAGCCATGAAGGCAATGAGAGCCATGAAAAAGAGAAGATAACCCCTTAAATTTAATATATAATGACTCAGATTTTAGACGGAAAAGCAACTTCAGACAAAATCAAGGCTCAGATAGCAGAGCAGGTTAAAGACATTATTGCAAAAGGGGGCAAACAACCTCACCTTGCAGCAATACTTGTAGGAACAGACGGCGCAAGCCAGACATATGTTGGACATAAAGAGAAAGCATGCGCCCAGGTAGGCTTCAAATCCACCCTTATAAAGATGGATGCAACCGTTACAGAGCAGGAACTGTTGGACGTTATAGCAAAAATCAATGCAGATAACGACATAGACGGTCTTATCATTCAACTTCCTCTTCCAAAGCATATAGATGAAAACAAGGTACTTAACGCTATATCGCCTGAGAAGGATGTAGATGGCTTTCATCCGCAGAATGTTGGAAAAATGATGCTCGGTCTTCCAACTTTCCTTCCTGCAACCCCATATGGAATAATGAAACTGTTGGAGGTCTACAACATAGACACAAAAGGCAAAGAGTGCGTTGTGCTTGGAAGGAGCAACATAGTTGGCCGCCCAATGGCCAATCTACTATCACAGAAGGGTCCGTTCTCAGACTGCACCGTTACCATGTGTCACAGCAGAACCAAAGACATTAAGGCTCACACCCTTAAAGCAGACATAATCATTGCCGCAATAGGGAAACCACTCTTCTTAAAGGCAGATATGGTTAAAGAGGGAGCTGTAGTTATAGATGTAGGTATTACTCGTCTTCCCGACAACACCCGCAAGGCAGGCTATCGTTTGGTGGGAGATGTAGATTACGACAACGTAGCCCCAAAATGCTCATGGATAACCCCTGTTCCGGGTGGAGTAGGCCCAATGACCATAGTCTCGCTCTTGGAGAATACCATCAAAGCCTCAATGAGTAAATAATCTTACAAATAAATAATAAAGTGAAATAAAGTGTGTCTGTAAAGTTGTAATCTCTTTACCTGACACATTTTATTTTAGTAACCTACAATAAACGCTGCACATCAGAAAAGTCTAAGTATTCTAATCTAAATAATTCTTTATAGAATAGCCAATTGTAGCTATTCGGCGGGTAGCTTATTACCTATAAGTAGTCATTGTAAATAGAGGCAAGATATAGTATTTTTGCACCGTGCAAACAAGAGTATAAGTGGAAACTAACATGCAGAAGGATATGGATAAGAACAAATATATGCTTTTTTGGGGCACTACAAAGATGGTAGATGTTATTTTGGCCGATTATAGGCTTCTAACACTATTGCCTCGATTTGGTATTAGCTTGGGTTTCTCAGAGAAAACAGTTGCTGAAGTATGTGAAAAGGAAGGAGTCAACGAACACTTCTTTTTGATGGTATGCAATATCCATACATTTGACGGTTACTGCCCAGACAGCACAGAGCTTACAGATGTAGACATTGAGAGCATGTTACAATATCTCAAAAAATCACACGATTACTATCTTTTTAACCGTATCTCATCAATTGAAAAAAAATTGGCAATAATGTCTGGGCGTTGTACAGGAAATCATCATAAGATTATTAGCAAATTTTTTGCAGAGTACAAACAAGAGGTTGTAAAGCACTTCAAGTATGAGGAAGAGATTGTGTTCCCAAACATCCATGCACTGATAAAAGGCGAAAAGAGCGATTTCCACATAGTGCAATATGAAGAGAATCATGATAACATTGATGATAAGTTGAACGACCTGAAAAATATAATCATCAAATACCTGCCAGATGATTGTTCTACAGAAGATAGAAATGACATACTGCTGGATATATTCACATTTGAGGAGGATTTAACCAAACACACACGTATTGAAAATAAGATACTTATTCCCTACGTGCGACAAATTGAAAGGAATCATGGGGAAAAGTAAATACAATGTAATCATTATAGAGCCTTCTGATATAATTATTCGTGGTCTTAGTTCTTTACTAAATGAAGCAGGACAGTTTCGTGTTGTTAATACCTTTTCAGATCTATCAAAATTTCAAGAACATAATTCACTAAAGCAAGTTGCGGATATTATTATTATAAATCCTGTATTTGTGTCGTATGGTAAACGAGGTGCGATTCGAACACTTTTTCCAGAACTAAAACTTGTGGCACTGCTATATGGTTATGTTGACCGTGAAACGTTGATACAATTTGACGAATCAATAGAGGTTTACGATAAGCCTTCAAAGATTATTCATAAATTGGAACAGGTGGCATCAAACGATGATATGGCAAAATCCCCTTCTGATGCAGGCGACCTATCAGATAGAGAAAAAGATATACTTATTGCTGTAGCCAAAGGGATGATAAACAAAGAGATTGCCGATCTGTATAATATATCTATTCATACAGTAATGGCTCATCGCAAAAACATCTCTCGCAAAACGGGTATCAAGTCAGTATCCGGGTTTGTAGTCTATGCTTTGCTGAATAATTACATAGAGGTGCACGACGTGTTGTAACCATTTGTAATTAACTTGTTTTAGTTATCTTAAATGATAATTATACCCATAATTGGCAATTGATGCTAGTACTTACTCTCCTTACCTTTGCGATAGATTAATTAAAAAATGATTGTCATGAAAAAGATAGGAATTTTCTATGGTTCTAGTTCAGGAAACACACAAACTATAGCTGAACAAATTGCAAAAAGTCTTGGAGTAGACAAAGAAGATGTTTATGATATTGGAAAAACATCAATAGATAAGATAAGCTGTTATGATTGTTTGCTTCTAGGCTCTTCTACTTGGGGTTTTGGTGATATTCAAGATGACTGGGATTTGTCAAAACTTGAAAAACTAAATCTAAGGGGCAAAAAAGCAGCTATCTTTGGAACTGGAGACTCTTCTTCTTATCCTGATACTTTTTGTGATGCTATAGGGCAACTTGCCGAGTCTGTTGAAAAGGCAGGAGCACTGTTGGTTGGTAATAAAGTTGATAGTTCTGATTATTCGTTTGATTCGTCAGTTTCAGAAAATAATGGCTTTTTCTGCGGATTAGCTATTGATGAAGTTAATGAGCCGGAGAAGACAGATTCACGTATAACAGAGTGGACCAAGCAGTTGCATCTTGATTTTGAATTGTAACCATGTAAAAGTTAAAGATTTTTGCACTAATTATATAACTCTTCTGTTAATAGCAATAGATCCATGAATCAGTTTATAGTTGAGGATGATTTTATTCTTAGAACTATGCAAAACTACAGTATAAAAGAGTAGTGCAAGCGATATTGCATAAAGCGGCAGAATGCAGCATAAATACATCTGTTTTTATTTGATAATAAGTCTATTACTTTATATTGTAATAGACTTATTTTTCTTAATAACCATTTGTAATTAACTTGTTTTAGTTATTATAGTTAGAAATTATACCCACAAGTGGGAATTGCGAGCCTTGTGAGCTAGGGATAATTTTGCAGTCGAAATAATTACTGAAGATATTATGACGATTGCAAAAAAAATACTCTTTCTTTTTCTCTCTTTTGGTACTGTAATAGCAGGTGCTCAAGAGAAGAGATTTCAAATTACGGGAACCGTAACCGATAGCGTTACAAAGGAGCCATTGGTAGGGGTTTATGTTACAACCGGAAAACTGGGTGCTCAAACAGATTATAATGGTAAATACACTATTAAAAATGTACCGGCACAAGCAATTACACTCAGTACCATGTATTACTCCGCTTATCCTGTACAAAACAAGATCTTTTTACTAAAGAATGATACAACAGTCAACTTTTTGCTCACGCAAGAAATTTCTAATCTGGGTGAGGTAGTAGTTACAGGAACACGAACCGAAAAAAGACTCTCCGAGACTCCGGTACTAACTACTGTTGTTCGTGACAGGGAGATTCAGAAAGCAGGAGCCATTTCCACACTTGAAGCTCTTGAAGACAATATACCTGGCATCGTAACGTCGCCTAATGCAATGGGCAATAATCTTCGCATCAAGGGGCTTAACAGCAGATACATACTCTTCTTGGTAGATGGTGAGCGTATGGTTTCCGAAGGTGCCGGAGGGAATGTAAATCTGAATCAAATTGATGTAAACAGCATTAAACGAATAGAGGTAATCAATGGGGCGGCTTCGGCTCTATATGGCTCCAATGCTGTGGGCGCAGTAATTAATATCATTACCAAAGAACCTGTACACACGTTTGAAAGTGGAGTTAATGTACAGATAGAGAGCAATAATACGCTACGCACAAAATTGAATGCCGGGGCAAACCTTGGTAGGTTCAAAACACGTATCAGTGGATTCCGTCACTCCTCGGATGGTTTTGGTGGCGATGGAAAGGGTCCTTATGCATCCCGATATACCGATTGGGGAGGTGATCTGAAATTGCGATACAAGCCCGTTGAAAAAGTTGATCTTAACCTAACAGGACGCTATTTTCGTCACGAAACATTTAATCCTGAGGGGAGCTTAAATTCAACTCATCCATTAACTCACACACTCTCTGTTGGGCTTAGTGGTGGATACCACACTGCGAGCAATCGCTACACGATTCGTGCGAGTGTTAATTTTGATAAATATTTTGATACGGAATATCTTGAAAAAATAGGATCCGGTAAAACTAACAACACAGCCTCCTATATCTCTTCACGTATAATAAATACTCTTCACCCTACCGACAAATGGGAGGTTGTAACCGGATTGGAACAGAATCATGAGGAGAGCTACGCTATTAAAACACTGGGAACTGTTCCAACTACTAAGAAATTGGACGACTTAAATATGTTTGGACAGGCTCAATGGACACCTCTCAAAGATTTTGATGTGATTGTTGGAGCTCGATATACTTATAACACACAATTCAATTCGGTATTTACTCCTAAACTATCATTGATGTATAAGCTCAATGAGTTTACCTTTCGAGGTGGCGTAGGAACGGCTTTTCGTGCTCCTAGTATCAAAGAGTTATATTATAATTTTGATCACCAAGGGATGTTTTGGGTGTATGGCAATCCCAATCTAAAAGCAGAAAAAGGGTTATACAACACGCTTTCTATTGAATTTACAAAGGGCAGTTTCAATATGTCACTATCCGGTTATTGGAATGATATAAACAGTAAAATCACGCAGTATGATGTGATTAATGAGCAGGGACGAAATGAGAAATACTACAAAAATGTGAGCAGTGCAACACTTCGTGGTGCGGATGTCAACATCTTTTACGTGTTATTCAAAGAACTTGTATTGAAAGGTAGTTATAGTTATTGTGATGCCCGTGATAATTCAACAGGATTACAACTATCAAGTAATGTGAAACATAGCGGAACGGTATCGGCAACGTGGAACGGCAAAATTGCACGCTCTCCATTCTCTCTTCAGTTTGCCGGACGAATGAATTCACCTAAACTTTACCAGCAGATAGTTACAGATAGCAATGGAGAACAAACTCGCAAACAATCCGAATCTAAAGCCTATAACATTTGGAAAGCTATCTTAGTAAAACCTTTTCGTATTAATAAACACACCCTTGAACTTACGCTTAAATGTGATAACATATTTAATTTCAAAGAGAAGTCTTTCGTAAATCCTGGACGCCAATATCTGTTCGGATTACGCTACTCCTATAAATAAAAATATATAATTATTTAAAAACAAAAATAAGATGAAAACAAAATTGATCCTTTCAGCACTTTTTTCTACAATGATTTTTATACTTGGCTCTTGCTCAAAAGAAAATTCAAAACCTTTACCAGAGACCAAAGAGTCATATATCAATGCTACGTCAAAAACTACTTGGCACTATTTCTCTTTAGCAGAAAACAAAGAGGTTGGAACAGGAGAGGAAAATGCCACAGACAACAAGGCATGGGCAGCTCGTAAAGACTGGGACTTAGCAATAAACCGCTATTTAATTCGTACCAATAGCGGAGCGGCAACATCCGTTTCGGCACAGGGTGGCGTTTATACATTCGATGCATCAACAATATTCGCATCGGTTACAGCTGTTCCATCGGGTGCAACATTTATTGTAGATAAATCAATTACTTCCGAGGGAATGGGAGGTAAAACTACAATGGTTAAATCAAATGCAACAGTCATACTCTTTAAAAAGAATAATGATGGTAGCATGATTATGCCTCCGGTATATCTTCAAGCTCCGGTCTACATCTTCAGAACAGCAGATGGTAAAGACTATTATAAATTACAGTTCACTCAGTATCAGAATGAAAACAAAGTAACGGGACACGTAAAATTTTATTCAGCTAAGATTAAGTAAGCCATTGATAAGTAGAATAACAACAGTTATCAACAAGGTTTTTCTTTATGGAAACTCCTTGTTGGTAATGCGTATTAAATAGATATAAAATGAATAGAATTAAGACAACGCAGCTGATTTTTGGCATCGGACTCCTCATATTGGTTCTCTTTTCGTTATTATATATGCGTTATGCTTCGGTAACCCACATTGCGACACTTAATTTCCCAGACTTTACGGTTGAGAAATTTATTCGCTCTAATGATAACCCATTTGTCCATATAGAGAGTATTCCTCTTGATGAGCCTGAGAAGATTGCCAATTATGATATGGTTTTGGTGCGTATACATGGCAATTCTATGAATACCAGGCACTTGAAGGCAATCGAATCGGCAATACAAAAAGGAGTTCCGGTATTTTCTACCGAGAGTGACAATCCTAAGATAAACTCCCTGACAGGAAGTGAATTGGAATATGTAGCCACTCTTGTAGAAAATGGATCAGTTAGAAATTATCGCAGTTTATTTAACTACATACGCCGTCATATTGATCGCAAAATCATATCAATTGGCGACTATGCCGAACCGCTTATTGTTCCAGAAGATTACTACTTTCATTTAGGGGATGATAATTTTTTCTCCGAATTTAGTGATTATCAGGCGTTTTACGAGAAATCCGGACTCTACAAGGAGGGAAATCCACGTGTGGTGCTTTTATCGGGTAATATCAATCTGCAAAACTCTAACGAAGAGCATATCTCTGCTATCATAAATTCACTTGAAAAGAAAGGTCTGAATGTTTATCCGATAAACTCATTCGGTGCTAAAAAGTTAGGGATGATTGCCGCTGTTAAACCCAATCTAATCATAAATCGTCCACATGGACGATTGGTAATGGGTGGTGGTGAGCGTGGAGTTGAAATGCTTTCCAGCCTGAATGTGCCTGTACTCGCTCCTGTGACCGTAAGCGAACTATATGATAAATGGCTGAATAATAAGCAGGGTATGACGGCTGGCGGTATGACTTCTATGAGCATAGTAATGCCGGAATTAGACGGTGCGATAGCACCATTTGCTGTAGCAGCACAGTTTGAGAAGAATGGTATGCATATCTTTGATGCAATCCCTTCACATACCGAAAAGTTCTGTTGCATGGTAGAAAAATTCACCAAATTGCAGACCAAGACCAATGCCGACAAAAAGATAGCAATCTATTACTACAAAGGCATAGGCAAGGGGGCGATTAACGCTGCCGATATAGAGGGGGTGCAGTCGCTTTACAATACATTGAAAATGCTGGCCGAAAATGGTTACAACGTGAGTGGTCTCCCTTCATCGGCTAAAGAACTTGAAAAAATGGTGCAGAAGCAGGGGGTTGTTTTGGGTGCTTATGCATTGGGCGCTTATGATGAATTTATCCGTAACGGTAATCCGGAACTAATTGATAAAAAGACTTTTTACAACTGGGCAGATGAACAGTTGCCAAAAGAATTGGTTGATGCGATCTCTGCACAGCATGGTGAGTACCCTGGTAAATACATGACTCATAATGGAGCGGTGGCAGTAGCCCGTTTGCAATTTGGCAATGTGGTGATTCTACCGCAGCCGATGCCTTCGGAAGGCAACGACATAGAGAAACTGACACATGGTGTTGAGGGAGCTCCTGCTTACCCGTATGTTGCATCGTATCTTTGGGTACGTAACGGATTCGGAGCCGATGCTATGATTCACTTTGGTACACACGGCAACCTCGAATTCATACCAGGCAAGCAGGTGGCGCTTTCCAACTACGATTGGACAGATGCTTTGGTGGGCGACATGCCACATTTTTATCTCTATACCATCAACAATATTGGCGAGGGGATCATTGCCAAGCGTCGCAGCTATGCTACGCTTATTTCGCACCTTACCGCACCATTTATGCAGGGCGGTCTCTACGATGACTTCAAAAAAATAGTAACACATCTGCACAAAGTTGAAAGTCTGGAAAAAGGGGCTATACGAGATGAACATATTGCTACACTGACCAAACTGTGCAAGAAACAAAACATCTTTTCGGCTCTGGGTATAGATTCCACTCGAACGTTGTCGGACGCAGCTATTGAAAAGATACATATTTACGTTGAAGAGATTGATGGAGCTAAGGTTACCGATGGTCTCTATACATTGGGAGAGTCCTATTCAAAGGAGGAGATAATCAACACTACGCGCCTCATGTCTCTCGACAATCTGCGTTACTCATTGGCTCGAATTGATGTAGCTCATGGCCGGATCACAGCAGATAAACTTGATAATCTTTCGTTCATCTCGCATAACTATACTTCAAAGGCCGAGGAGTTGATACAACGTGCTCTTGCAGGAGCAACTGCCGGTTCGCTCTTTTCAACAATGGTGTCACCTGCTGATGCAAGAGTGCTTGCACTACATGAGCAAGCAGAGCAGCAGAAAAGCGAACGTAAAAAGGAGATGAAGCTTGGAGCAAAGATGGCGACAATACCGCAAACACACCAGGAGGAGCTGCCAGATGCTGAGTTGATTTCTGCACTTGCTACACTAAAAGAGGCAATTGAACGAATACCGCAGATCAAACAAGATCTATCGGCAAGCACTATTGCCGAACAACAATCTCTGCTCAATGCTCTTTCGGGCGGATACATTGCACCAGGTTCGGCAGGAGATCCGATTGTTAATCCGCGAGCCGTGCCTACGGGGCGCAATTTCTATGGAATTAATCCAGAAACTACACCTACAGCTGAAGCATGGAGAGTAGGTGTGCGCTTGGCAGACAATCTTTTGGAACAAGAACTTATAGTCAACGGGAAGTATCCGGAAAAGGTGAGTTTTACACTTTGGTCTACCGATTTTATTTCTAGTGAGGGTGCAACCATAGCACAGATTCTATGGTTGTTGGGGGTAGAGCCGTTGCGTGATGGCTTTGGATATATTCGTTCTCTGCAACTTGTTCCTGCCGAAAAGCTTGGACGGCCACGCATAGACGTGGTGGTGCAGACTTCGGGGCAGTTGCGGGATATTGCAGCTTCTCGATTGGAGCTGATTAATCGTGCAGTGGCAATGGCTGCTGAGGATAAATCAGCCGACAACTATGTGCGTAAGGGTTTTGAGGATGCTGAGAGATTACTGCTTGAAAAGGGTTTTTCTCCTTCAGATGCCCGCAAGTTTTCACGTGAACGCATCTTTGGAGGTGTGGGTGGCAACTACGGTACGGGTATTATGGGTAGGGTAGAAAAGGGTGATAGCTGGGAGTCGAGAGATCAAATAGCCACACAATATATCCACAACATGGGGGCACTCTATTCGGCAAATGGAACTGAGGATTGGGGAACTATGCGTGAGGGTGTTTTTGAAGCAGCTTTACTCAATACATCTGTGGTGGTTCAGCCACGTTCAAGCAATACATGGGGCCCGTTGAGTCTCGACCACGTTTATGAGTTTATGGGAGGAATGTCAATAGCGGTTGAATATGTAACAGGAAACGATCCAAAAGCATACTTCAACGATTTTCGTAATACAAACCGTGCCAAGGTACAAGAGCTCAAGGAGGCTATAGGTGTTGAAACCTCTTCAACGGTTTTTAATCCTAAATTCATTGCCCAAAAACTTAAGGGTGAAGCAAGTTCGTTAGGTTCATTTGCCGAAACAGTGCGTAATACCTACGGTTGGAACGCGATGAAACCATCTGCGATTGATCAACATATCTGGAATCAATATCACGAAGTATATGTTAGGGACGTACACAGATTGGGCATTGAGAAGGCTTTTTCGGAGAAGAATCCTTATGCTATGCAAGAACTTACTGCTGTGATGCTTGAATCAGCCCGAAAGGGGATGTGGAAAGCAACAAAGCAGCAGATTGCAGAAGTGGCTCAGTTGCACACTAAAATGGTTGAACAGTACGAAGCCGGTTGCAGCGGTTTCATTTGTGATAATGGCAAACTACGTGAATTTATTGTGCAAAACCTTGATAAGGCAACAGCTGATAGATATAAAGCCCATATTAATGCCGCTCGGGAAGTGCAGATGGACACAGAACAAACCGATAAGAGTGTCGTACTAAAAAAGGAGGAGCAAAACAATCAAATCCATACTACTGCCGGCGCTGTCAAGCAGAGAGATTACACCATCTTCTATCTCTTGGCTTTTATTGCGGCTCTTTCAGTATGGATTATTTACAAACGATTCAAACGATAAGCCATGGAGACTCTCGTTAAACTCATATGTATTGTTGCTCTGGCTAAATATCTCCTCACAGCTGTACAATCAGGTTCTCTTTGGAGGCTTGCAGGATATGCGGCAATAGCGGCAGTGGTAGCATTGGCTCTCTATCCGGTGGTGATAGAGCAGCCGGTGACTATCATCGCAGAGTGGTTAACCAGTCACACCGCTGTGTCAAACTTAGCTCTGCTGACTACAACCGAAGCGATTGCCGGGATTTTTGTATCGGTATACCTGTTAGACAACTATTTCAAGCCCAAGAGTCAGCGCACAAAAAAGGCTATCCTTTTGAAGATTCTACCTGGCATACTTGCTTTTGCGGCAATTGGCTATTTTGAACTGCTGTTTTTTAAGGTTCGAGCAGGAGGAGATTTTTTTATAACGGCGGTTCTTTATGCAGTATTGCTCTTTGTGGGAGTATTTGTTACAGGAATTGGTCTCCGTAAGGTCCTTACAGCAGAGAGCCTTAGGCTTGAAGTGAAGGTAATTTTGAATATGACCATTCTTATTGTAGGGTTACTTGTTAGCTCATCGGTAGCAGATTACAACATCTCCCACGCACAAACCATCATAGAGTGGGAGGCTCTTATTGTACTCACTGTAGGTACACTTATTTTAATAATATTAGGCGCGCTATTGCCTGTAATTAAACGAATAAATAAATAACGATAATGGAACATATTACCAATTTACTATACTGGCTTTCAACAGGATTGATGATTCCTGTAACACTCTTTTTGCTATTTTTCTTTGTCCGCTCACTTATTATGATTGGCGGATTCTATGGACACTATCTCTCCAGAAACAAGGTTAATATGAAACTGAATAGGGAAATAGAGACGGAAGCGGTGGAGAGTGTGATAAACAAACTGTCTGAATATCACGCCAATCATTCGGCCCTCATTGTTGCTTTAGAGCGTGTGAAGATTCATCAAACAAAAACAGTAATGCTGGACAAGATAGTAGGCGACTACGAAATTATGGCAGATAAGGAGTTGTCTAAATCCAAACTATTAGTTAGGATAGGTCCAATGTTGGGATTGATGGGTACACTAATTCCAATGGGTCCTGCCTTGGTTGGCCTTGCCACGGGAGATGTTTCCTCAATGGCGAGTAATATGCAGGTGGCATTTGCTACAACCGTGGTGGGAATCATTATTGGTGCTATAGGCTTTATTACGCTGCAAGTTCGTCAGCGTTGGGTGGCCGATGATATGAATATCTTGGAATATGTGGTTGAATCTTTAAAACAGAAATAATAGGATGGCACAAAAAAGACGACTTATAACCGATGGCGAAAATCACGATCCGCTATCGGCTCTAACCAATCTGTTTGATGTGGCAATGGTTTTTGCCGTAGCACTGATGGTGGCATTGGTCACTAGATTTGAGATGACTGAAATCTTCTCGCGAGAGGATTTTACAATGGTTAAGAATCCTGGATCCGAACAGATGGAAATCATCACCAAAAAGGGTGAAAAGATAGAAAAATATACCCACTCGGAGAATCAAAAGAGTGACAATAACTCACGGGGCAGACGGGTAGGAGCAGCTTATCAATTAGAAAATGGAGAGATTATCTATGTTCCGGAATAAATTTAGTTTAGAGACATTCAGTAAATACCATAATAAAATCCAACTAATTTATACACAAAGTGTTGCAAATTAGTTGGCTTTTTTGTATCTTTAAATATTCCCCCGAAAATAAGGTTAAATGACCAAAACGGGGGAATTTCCTAACTAAGATATGGCTAAGATACAAAATATTTCAGAAATTCACCCTACTTTTGGTTTTACAGAATTTGATATTCTGGAAAAATATCGGAATAGTTTTAAAGAGAGTGAGCTTGGCAGGCTTCATTCGGTGTTTCCGTTTGATTGTATTGCAAAATCTGCAGGATTGTCAAAACAGCGACTTGGGCGCAAGAACATCTTCAGTCCTTCGGCAAAGATTGCACTCATGGTCCTGAAGGCATACACCGGATTCTCCGACAGGCATCTTGTGGAACATCTTAATGGCAACATACATTACCAGATGTTCTGCGGAATCATGATAGACCCCTCCTTCCCCATAACCAACTACAAGATAGTCAGTGCCATTCGTAATGAGATAGCATCCCGTCTTGATATAGAATCTCTTCAGGAAGTGTTAGCCTCATACTGGAAACCATATCTTGAGAACCTTCACGTGTGTATGACCGATGCCACATGCTATGAAAGCCATATGCGTTATCCTACTGACATGAAACTCCTCTGGGAAAGTCTCGAATGGCTCTACT
>UQWT01000021.1 GCA_900544815.1 uncultured Bacteroidales bacterium
AAAGAATTGCTCATAAAATAAAGTGTGTTGTAAAGTTATTAAATTTCTTTAATTGACACACTTTATTTTACAGTCTCATTATTGAATAATCATTAATGCCACTCACGTTTATCATATTATTGATTTGTTTGATAGAAGATATTAATCCTAAAGCCAATTATGGTAATAAATACGAAATAATGGATGTATTCGCTAAGGCGGTGCATAATGGCAATGACCCAATGATTGTTTCTTCACAAATCAATTCTGCTGCATATTATAGTTGCAACACGCCTCAATCTACATATACTGTGTCTCTCAGCTCATTATTCCGTTTCGGTAGTTTCTCTCGCAGAAGAAGATTTTGGTAATCTAAACAAAATGTATGATTACTAATATGATGAAACACAGAATCAATAGCCAACGATTAATTTTATTTTCTTTAGACATACGAACTGAATTTTCTTCCACAGCCTTTTTTAAGCTATCAATAGCCTGTTGGGTATGGGATATAGAAGTTTTGATGTTATCGCATAAAGTTCCTATTTTAATGGTATTGGCTGAAAGGGCATCTAAAGCTTGTCTTGCTGAATTAGAATGTATATCTAAACTTTCTCTTTGGGTGACTAAAAGCTTTTCTTGTTCTAAAAGTGATTTGTTAATATTATCCAACAATTTACTTGATGACTGCACATGATTTAACACTGATATTTGTGTGTTGCCAACATTCTTAATCGCTTCATCTTGATTTTTTTGAGAGGTGTTTAATTCTTGTTTGACGGCATTGACGGAATCAACTATTTTGTTTGTACTATCAGAAATTATTTCAGCGATGGAAGTTAATTTGGCAACATTATCCATAACCGCCTCTAAACTTTTAATCTGCATCGTCAAGTTGATGATATTTCGGCTGGCTTCAATATCAAACTGTTTAGTAGAAGCAGCCAACTCTTTTTTTATATCACTAACGATTGAAGTACAAGATTGTTTGAAGTCGCCTACAATAGAAGTGAGCTGTTGCTCAATAGCAGTTTTATTATTACTCAATAATTCAATTACAGCGGAAATTGCAACTTCAATTCTTTCAAGGTTCTCAATATAAGAGTTGATTTCCGTATTCGTATGAGTATAAGCAGAAATAACATCTTCCACCTGCTGTCTAGCAGAAGCAACATCAGAAAGAGTATTTTTCAGTTGCTCTATAGTTTGGAACAATTCATTATTCTCCATAAACACTAATTAATATATTGTTTTTTAAAATTTTCAAGCCAATCTAATTGGAATTGAATTTCACTTATTTGTTGCCACTCATGCAATTCATATAGTCTGATATCAGATAGAATATTTTTCTCTTGCATTAATTGAATGAACAATGTCATTTTTTGATAGAAATCATTATAGTCTTCTGAACGTGCCTTAAATTCTTTGTAGCCATTGATAAAGCTATCACGCATTTCATGGTGTATATTTTCTGTATCTGTAATATTTAAATACAACAGGCAATATACGTTCAATAAATCCAATGCCGGATTACTGTCTGTAAGTGAGCGTCTGATTAGACGAATGGCACCTTGCAGGTGTTTGATGTTATCTTTAGGTGAACCAGATGAGCCTACAACGTTGTCATCAACTACATCCATATATTTGAATAGAATATCATATGATTAGAATTTGCCATGTTTAGTGTCCGTAGTTAGGCTGTAAGGTACACCATTTTCGGTAACATAATCCTCACGTACAAACTTAGAATTGAAATAATAGTATATGTAATCCTTTAAATCCTCATTGACAGCAAGCCAACTGTCTGTAGTATTAACAGCCTGTTGACAGAAAGATTCGATGTCCCGTATGGCACGTTCTCTTTTTTTAGCGATTTTATTATACACAAATTCAGTGATATATCCTAAACACTTTTGCATAGCGTTATCACCTTTGTATGTATAAGCCTTTTTCATTTCAATATCAGCACGTTCTTCTGTAAAATAACGCATAAGGAATAATTTGAGGTAGTTGAGATAATCTTTGTCGCTTCTGCGTTTAGTGACAATACGAAATTGGCTATTTTGATAATCTTGTGTATAATCATCAATAATACCGACACAACACATACGGTAAATAGCTTTTTCGATAGTTGCAACAAACTCAACCTCACCATCTTTTACATCACGAGAATCCTTAAATACCAAAATAGGATAATTCTTATTTCTTAACCAAGCGTTGATTTGCTGTACAGATTCAAAGTTAACTTCTGGAGAATATGAAATGTACGAAACAAGATTATCTCCAATTTTCGTATCAAGCAATTCATCCATAAACCCAGATACTTGTTTATGTGATATTTCAGAAGAATTTGTAATTTCTTCATCCGTTACATCCGTAACGGATTTTGTTAAAAGATAGTACATGACCATCTTCTCGAACTCTTCACCTATGAAGTTGTTATCAAAAAAGAATTTGTGAACTCCATAATCAACAGGTACTGATTCCATCAATTGAGTACGTGGATTCTGTTCCATAAATTGCTGAGGACAATACAGTATTGTCGCAAGAGCCATTCTTCTATCACGACCGGCACGACCAGCTTCTTGAACAAATGCTTCTAATGAGCCTGGAAAATTAATGTTGTAAGTAAAACGTACATTAGGCTTGTCAATTCCCATACCAAACGCTTTAGTTGCAACCATAATCGAAGTCTTTCCTGCGATAAATTTTTCTTGTTCTGTAAGTGCATCACCACCAATATAAGTACTGATACTCGCACTGACTAACTTATCTTTTAGTGAAGATGCCACACCTATATTACTTGATGTATCGTTTACGCCAATGCTACCACGACGATGAGGGCAAAAAACAATTGCTGTTGCATAATTGGGCTGTGTTCTATACCAGTCCTCAGAAATATCAACACTTAGTTCTGCATTTTTTATCTCTCTTAAAATATTCTTATTTGTGATATATTCTCTCTCAATGAAACGTTGTTTAATACGGGCAATATTTTCAGGAGATTGTAGTTCTAAAAGTTTGTGATAAATTTGTTCTATTATAGCAGGTAGTGTGTCATTTTTCTTTCTGTACACATCCCATTTTGACCAGCAAGATGATCCACTAATTTCTATAATATGATATTGAAGCTCTAATCGGTTTGTATTCTCATACCTGACGATAGCATCGCTATCCAAAGGGAATGCGCCATTACCCGATAATTCACGTTCAACATCTGCCAGCACATCAAAGGAAGCAGTCGCAGTTAATCCGAAAAGTGCTATTCTGTCTGCTCTAATAGAAGATTGTTTGGGCAAAACATAATTGTAAAGATTCCTACCTAAATGTAAGTAGGTAAACCTAAAATCGTGTCCCCATTCTGAAACGCAGTGAACTTCATCAATAACTCCATACGCAAAATAAACGTGTAAATCCTGCATATTATGAAGCCTACTTCTAAAGCCACGAATGCACAAACGTTCAGGAGAGAGAAAAACAAATTGTACCTGAGACCTTTCCATCAATTCTTCTCGTTTGGCTTTATCGGAAACTGTAGAATTGATGAATGTGCAACTGTCTATTGAAGCTTTTCTTAACCCATCATATTGGTCTTTCATCAAAGATACAAGCGGGTCTATCACTATAGTAATACCGGGCTGCAATAAGGCTGCAATCTGATATGTTAATGACTTACCACTGCCTGTTGGAAGTAATCCAATAACAGATAAGTTACTCATTGCCCTTGTGAGGATTGGCAACTGACCGTTTCTGAACTTTTCTTTTCGGAATAGCAGATTAAGGAAATAAGTTATTTTTTTCACTTGCTCCTCATCATCTACATAAATTCCTTGCTCATTCTTCGAGCCAAATGGTTTATAATTAATTCTATCAGTTGTATAAATATATCTTTCTGCTTTTAAATTATCTTCGTCTGCTGAGAAAATCGCAAAATAACAATCATTTTTTGCTTTGAATGGGCTGAAGTCATAATCTCTATCTTTTTTACTTGAAGAATAATGAATAACTAAATCATACTCGATATTCTTAATATCCTCCGTTATATGTTTAATATGATACTCGTTTAGATGCAACGGTGAACTATCATATTGCTCATTGGATATAATTGTCAATTTTATTTCTGGTAGTCTTAGTCTTTCATATTCAACGCTCATACTTGTTAATGTATTGAACATCTGCCTAAAATCCTCAAAAGCTAATGCTGCACATGGTACATCTTTTTCTTCAACAAGTACATTCCATTCAGGTAACTCAAAATTAAGCTTTTTTGAAATAAGTACCTCTAAAAGAAGTTTCTGAATACGCGCTATTGCCAAAGGGGAATAAGCTACTTCATTTTGAGGGATAAATTCTCCGAATTCAAATGTGTTCCTTTTTTCTAAAGCTATGAAAAGATTATTTATAACACAATGGCAGCACTTTTCTGTAATTTCAAATTCTACAAGTCCATTGTTAGATGTCTCTACATAAAAATTACTAGATTTACAAAATGCTCTTTCTATAAATGGTGAGGCAATTGTTACCAATCCTCTTGTTATGATATTATTAAGAACAGCCAATATTGGATGTGGGTCATCACTAATGCTGGCGCCTAAATCAAATGGTGCATATACATCAAAATAAGTAAGTGTATCAGGGAAAGACACCATATTTCTTATTGCAGAAAGTTCATAAGCAGCCCGGAATTGTACAGCTGGGTAGAACTTGTACTTGATAATCTGCTGTTGCGCATTTGGCAATAGTTTTACAATACCAATATTGTAAGTATATCCTAGTTGGTTTTTATCGGAAAGCAATTCATGTTTCTCTAACGCCAATGGACGTTGAAAATAGTTGAAAAACGAATTAATACGAAAGTTTCCACTTAAATAATATGGACTGACGCATACGAGGGTGTTGCTATACAGCTTATTTGTATAAAGTATCTGAGTAAGATGTTTATGGTCAATACCACCTATATCCAAGATGTTGGAAAACATTTGGTAGATAGGTGATTGGTGATTGAATGCCAAATCGTTTGCTGTAACATCATTGATTTTCTTGTTTACAGATTTGATAACTATATCTGGTGCAGCTTTAGCTATCAGATAAACTGCCCGTTCCAATGCCATCTTGGACGGTTCTATCAAAATCACCTCTTTAATGGAGCATGGTAAAATATTCTGTTTGATGTAATCAAGAATGAAAAGTGTTGCCATTCCCTGACCACATGCCCAATCAATGATGTTGATTTGACGAGGCAGTGGCTCATTCAGTAGAGCAAAAGCTTTTTCTAATTTTCCCTTGTGCCAATCTGTATAAGAAGCTAGGTAAGCATTCAATTGAAGTTCCTCTGTATATTGTATTATCTGCATCGGAGCCACCTTTATTGGTTATACACCAAGGTTTATGCCGATATTGAGTTGGCAGTGCATTTACTGCAGCACATTTGATATTATCAAGAAAAACGTCTTGATATTCGTCAATATTCTTTTTAAACTCGGACATATTTATTTCCCTGTAATCGTTTCTGAAAGAGGATTATTCAGATGTTGCTTATAATTGGACTTTGCCGATAATTTATTGGTGTTTGCATAACAATATTCACATAAATGAGGGCAAGTGCTGTACTCTCCAATATCTTTGCTAATCATACAGCCGCAAAAAGCACGTTGCCCTTTATCGCTATTGTTCTTCTTTTTTATCGCATAAGTACTATCGTCAATTTTAATGGCATTTTCTGGTATTTCAGGCATATCAAACAGTACTGGTTGAATCTTTATAATATCAACTTTAAGAAAATCCATTAAAACTTTATCTTCATGGGCAAAACGAATCATGAGATTATCATCTACGCAGTGATTATGCTCAATCCCATATTGTTGTATATCAATCCGCTCTCCACAGGTCGCCAACTGATAATTCCATTTTTTATTGAGTTCTGAAAGTCGTTTTGCAAACTCATTCATTGAGGTATCATTCCATTCAATATAATTGATACCATTCTTTTCCAAGTTTGATTTGACTTTTTTGTATGATGCTATATCTGCGAAACTAAATATAAGTTTCTCTGTATATCCAAACAATTTGTTTCCGATATATTCAATTTTCTTTAGGAGTAAATCAATGTTTATCTTATCTGTTAGAATAAGTGGGTCGAAACGCCAAATCACATGACCAACACCAAGTTGTTTTGCCAAAAGCTTAAAGGTTTCAATACGTTCATCAAGCGGTGGAACACCAAGTTCCAAACGCTCATTTTCATAATCATTGAGTGTGTACTGTATATAGCATCCAATATTGTGCTCTTTCAGTTCATGCAGGTGCTCTAAAAGAGGACGTGGGTTTTTCGACCAAAAGATTATAAATCGGGTGTTTTCATAAGAAACATAACCACGTACTCCATTAAAAGGATTAGTCCATGCAGAATAACCTTTTTTTAGACGATAAAAAACCAATCTGCATAGAACGCAGGTATATCTGTACTACGACTTGCTGATACGATTTCAGGAAGTTGCATTTCAACATCTTCTCCGTTTTCACGTTTTCTGATAGTTTTTTTCCATGTTGCCATATTTAAATATAATCTTTTGCCTTTGTTGATATAAAACGTTTTATTTCTTCCTCGCTTGGAAGTGCAATCATGTATTTCTGCACGAAGATATTCGGGTCTAATCCGGCTGTGGCATATTTTACCAATGTATCGCCCTTTTCGGTACAAAGCAAGATGCCGATAGGTGGATTATCATCCGGCTGCATCACTTCCGCTTTGAAATAGTTCAGATACATATTGAGTTGTGAAGCGTATTCATGGCGGAACTTGTCTATCTTCAATTCCACAATGACATGACATTTCAAGATGCGGTGATAGAATACAAGGTCGGTAAAGAAGTAATCTTCATCAATCAAGATCCGTTTTTGTCGGGCTTCAAAGCAGAATCCATGTCCCATTTCCAATAGGAAATGTTGTAAGTTGTCAAGAATGGATTGTTCCAAGTTGTTTTCTGTTACTAAGGCACGGTCATTTAATCCTAAGAACTCTAAAGTTACAGGGGTGTTGATAACATCTTGAGGTTGCAATAGGGTCGCTTGTTGCTGGACTAAAGCGGAAAGAGCGTCCTTGTTTTTGGATAGTCCGCTACGTTCATAGTATAAAGACGCTATTTGCCGTTCCAGTTCTCTTGCAGACCAACAGCCACGTATTGCTTCCATTTCATAGAAAGCACGCTTTATAGGATTTTCGATTTTAGATATGAATTTTAAGTGAGAATATGGTAGCTTATTGAACAACCTTTCAGCAGAAATACTCCATTTATTATGCTGTAATTCTGATGTTTGTAATTCGGCACACACTGAGTGCCGAATTGGTTCTGTGAATTCGGCGGACAGTGTGTGCCGAATTTCATTTCCCGACATAATATAGTGTAATACTTGTTCTTTCAGTTGTGGATAAACAAGGTACAACCGTCTAAAATCACGGAATCTACGTTCATTCAGTCCTTTTGTATTCAACCGCTGTTCCAATTTCTTCAAAAGCTGTTCTCCGTATGCGGCACGGTCTTCTCCGTTCTGTTCAAACTCTACGATATAGCAACCCATAAGCCAGTTACGGGAAGTAAGGGCGAGGTTTACAGCGTGTGCGGCTTGTGCCTGCAACGTGTTCTGTATCGTGCTGATATGTTTTACTAATGATTCAAAGTCCATAGTTACAAAGATAAGTCTTTTGTGGTTAAACCTTGTCTTTTATCCTTTTGGATCTTATATTGGTCTTGCGCATCCACCAGCGGTTTTTCATGCGCATTGCCCACAATTTGAGCGGTGCTGTGTGGCGCTCAATCTTTTCGGGGTAGATATCCTTTATGTTAATGAGTATGCCTGTCTCCTCAACCCCTCCGAATCCAGGATTTATGGATGTCCCAAATACCCTCATCGATGGTGAAAGGTTCATATATGAGTTGATTAGAGGCGGAATGTGCTCGCCGTAATTCTTTATCTCATGCTGCAGAATCTTATACCCCTCCTTGTACGGCTTATCGCGGAAAAGCTCCGCAATCTCCGGGTTATCCTTGTCACAGTCCAAAGGCGTGATAGGAGTTACAAGATTGTCATTATCATGAAAATAATGGCTCATGAAATTTAACAGGATATCCCTTGCCCTCCCATTATATGAGGTGTACATTGTCACCTTACCAAAGAAATACTCGCAATCCGTATACTTTAAAACAAGCGCACCAAGTCCATCCCAAAGATTGTCTAACGAATAGAGACTCTTCCTGCGGATATTGGTACTCTGATAATTGGGTTGCACAAAGGAACGCCCAAGTTCTATTGTTACAGGCATATACTCCTTTACAAACTTGTCCGAAAACTTGAACAGCTCCTCAGTTGCAAGTTTGTGAATATCCAGATCCTTGCAGCTAATATATCTATACCCGCCAACAATCTCCAAATCCTTTGGATCCCAGACTATCAGCTGTAGGTATGGAGAAGCCGGGTCTATATCAAATTCGTCTATGTCAAGCTCTTTGCCGGTACCCCCACCGGCCATCCTAAACGAAATCTCTCTCAAACGTCCTATCTCGCGCATCACATTAGGCGAATCGTGCGCGGTAACCTCAAAAAGATAGTTTCCACCTCTTCTTGTCTCTCTAATGAACTTGTCTGCAGTGAGTTCCTTTATAAGGAGCTCTCTTGGTACGGGGTTGATTATTGGCTGCATCATTTTAGTGAGTATGATTTTTCTCTTATAAGTTGGTTCCACATTCTAATGTTGGGGGTCTGCCTTATCTCCTCTATGTCAATAGGCTTCCCGACAAACAACCCAAAGGTACGGTTTTTTTGTCTGAACATCTCGTCGGGAAGATAAATCATCTCAATATTGAACTTTATCCCCAACGCTTTCCTTATGTTGGCAAGCCTGTAGAAGAAATTGGAGTTCTGCCCTGTAAAGTGCATGGGCACTATGCTCCTGTTGTATTTAAGAGCCTGTTTTATGTAGCCTCCTTTCCATTCAAGATCTGTAATGGAGCCGTTTATCTTTCTGGAACAGAGACCTGCCGGAAAATATAATATCTGATTTGACGACATGTATGCATCCTCTATTCTTCTTGCATACTCCTTGCTCATTGTGCCATGTTTCACCGTATTCACAGGGATGAAAATATCCTCTAACGGTTTTATATTCATAAGCAGGTCATTAACAACAAACATCACCTTTTTGTTATATAATCTACTTATCTCATTGATTATGATTATGCCGTCTAATCCCCCCAAAGGGTGGTTGCATACAAAAATATATTTTTGAGAGGGGAGCAGTGCAGATCTGTCTTCAAATGTTATATTGCAATTTACATTAAACTCATGCAATAGCTTTTCTGCAAAGTCAACACCGGTGTAGCCTGCATATTTCTCAAGGAGCGCATTAAGCTCATCTTGGTGAACAGTGCGCTTGAGGTAATTGATGGCAAACTTTGGCGTAAATTTTGACAAGGTCCGGCTTTTTGATGCAAGAACTTTGTCTATGTCTATTTTTAATGGTGTCTGATTTTTGCTCATAAATTATTATTAATAAGCATATTGCTTACATAGATATTGTCTGTTGTGTAGTGCTTCTAAAGAGCTTGGCTTTGGCAGAACCCGCATCTATCCTGTAGTTGCAAGAGCTTTTGTTAGCGCGAAGTTAAAAAAAATTATACCTTTGTAATATGTTAAAGCAGGGATTACAACAAAAATTACAGCAAAAGCTGTCACCTCAGCAGATTCAGACAATCAAATTGCTGGAGCTTACTACATTGGAACTTGAGCAGAAGATAAAAAAGGTATTGGAGGAGAATCCTGTAATAGATGAGAATACAGAGTCGGAGGAGCAGGAGGAGGAACCAAAGAATGTTTCGTTGAGTGAATATGGTGCAGATGACCCTACTCCATCCTATAAACTCTATGTAAACAATCAAGGGAAGGATCTAAAGCCTCAATACAACACCTTTTCTGTTAAAGAGAGCTTCCAACAAAGTTTGGTAGCTCAGTTGGGCTATAGAAATCTGGATGAACGCACACGGAAGATAGCTGTGTTTATGATTGGCAGTTTAGATGATGACGGCTATCTGCGCAGAGACTTAGAATCCCTTTCGGACGATATTGCCTTTAGACTTAACATAGAGACAACCCCTGAGGAGTTGGAGAAGATCCTTAAGATGATTCAGGAGTTTGAGCCTGTGGGGGTTGGTGCCAGAGATCTTAGGGAGTGTCTTCTGTTGCAGATAGAATCAAAAACAAAGACAAAAGCTGTTGAAACAGCCTGTAAAATCCTTAAAGATTACTTTACAGAGTTTACAAAGAAACATTATCAGAAGATAACATCTAAACTGAATATCTCGCAGGAGGAGCTGAAAAGTGCAATAGATGAGATTGTAAAACTTAACCCACGCCCCGGCGGACAGATAGATGATTCATATACCGAGCAAGCTCAGCAGATTGTTCCAGATTTTCTTTTGGAAGAGAAAGACGGTGAGATGGTCATGAGTATGCCTAAATATAATATTCCGGAGCTAAAAGTTAACAAACGTTATGCAGAACTGTTAATGAAGTCTGCTCAACAAGACAGGGCCGGGAGGGAGGCTGCATCGTTTGTGAAACAGAAGTTAGACTCCGCCAAATGGTTTATTGAGGCACTTAAACAGCGGCAGCACACATTGGAAAGCACAATGAAAGCCATCTTGGAGTTTCAGAAAGATTTCTTTGCAGAGGGTGATGAGACAAAACTAAAACCAATGGTTCTTAAGAATATAGCGGAGAAGACCGGTTTGGATATCTCAACAATATCCCGCGTGGTGAACTGTAAATATATCCAGACACCTTTTGGGATCTATCCTCTAAAATATTTCTTTTCAGAGGGCCTTGTGGCAGATAATGGCGAAGAGGTCTCAACAAGGGAGATAAAGAAGATACTTCAGGATTGCGTGGCAGCGGAAAACAAATCAAAACCCCTTACAGATGAGGAGCTTGTGGCAGAGCTTAAAAAGAAGGGCTATATTGTTGCCCGCAGAACTGTCGCCAAATACCGCGAGCAGTTGAATATCCCTATAGCCCGTTTAAGAAAGGAGATATAACAAAACCTTTTAATATTATATGAAGAAACTATTAGTTATGATGTTGCTGGTTCTTGTTGGAGCAGTAACATGGAGTTGTAAGTACAACGACGATGATATTTGGAATGCCGTAGAAGATCTTAATAGTAAGGTTGAGGCCATGGATAAGGCTGTAAAACAGGCTAATACAGATTTAATATCACTTAGAAGCATTGTTGAGGCGTTGCAGAAGGATATAACAATCAAATCTGTGATTGAAGGGGAGAATGATTATACAGTTACATTCTCAGATGGAAAGACTATAACAATAGCAAATGGTAAAGGTGGGGATGTACCAAAAATCTCCGTTATTAAGGGGGATGATGGTTTATATTATTGGGCTATAGATGGGAAGATACTTGAGTCCGATGGTGTTAAGATTAGAGCTCAAGGAACAGATGGTATTACTCCTCAACTTAGGATAAATGAAACAACTAAGGAGTGGGAGATCTCTTTAGATGGAGAGACTTGGACCTCTATGGGGGTAAAGGCAGACGGAAAAGAGGGAGATTCTATCTTTAAATCTGTTAAAGATGGTGAGAATGATGTTGTTTTTGAGCTTAGGGATGGTAGCAAGATAGTACTTCCTAAGGGGGCATCTTCTGTATTCCGTTTTGTAATGAAGGAGGATTGTGCATATGAGCTGTTTGGTTTTGGACAAAAGAAGGAGATTCCGCTTAGCGTTGTAAACATAGCTGCAGCAGACTATATGAATGTACCTTTAGGATGGGATGTTGAGTTTGATTTGGAGAAGAAAGTGGCTAAAGTTACAGCACCTCTATACAGTGGTACTAACTATACAGAGGGTATTATCTCATTGATTGGTATTGATAATCAGAGAGAGACTATTATAGCATCTGCAAAGGTCTGTGCGGTTAATTTTCTAGAACCTAAAGGTGCGTATGTTCTTAACGAAGGTAATTTCTCTACAGAGAACGGCTCTCTTATATTTATTATGTCTACAGGTAAAGTTATAGACAGAGTTTATTACAGAGCAAATGGTACTGAATTGGGCCATACAACTCAGGATCTGTTCTCTTCTGAAGGGAAAATATATATTATATCGCAAAATGGTAATAAAATGGACGGAGATGGAACTCTTGTAGTTGCAGATCTTAAAACTATGGAAAAAGTTGCAGCATACAATGAAGAGTTGTCTGCGCTTTCAATGCCTACTCATATAGCTGTTATTGGAAATATTGCGTATATTAGAGATAATAACGGTATTCACTGTTTCAATATGGAAACAAAGGCCCTATCTCTTGTAGAGGGGACCAAAGGCGCCTCAATGAACCGTATGGCAGTAATTGGCAACAAGGTATTTGCTGCTGCAGGTAAAAAAGTTATGGTTATTGAAAACGGAGCGTTGGTAAAGAGTATAGAACTTGCCGGTACAGTATCCGGTATAGTAAAATCGTCAGACAAGAATATCTGGGTTTCATGCACTACCTCACCTGCCCGAATCTTAAAATTGAATGCTGCAGATTATTCTATGGTTTCTCATGAGCTTCCCGACGAATACAAATTGGGAGCCGGCTGGGGGTCTACACCGGCTATAACAGCAAAGGATAATTTAATCTATTTCTGTAATGCAGGAAACATGATAAACAGACATAATTTTGAGACAGATAAGACAGTAGCACTTACAGATGTTAAAAAACATATTGCCAATTTTGGAATGCTTTATAATAATCCGGCCGTTCATCCTGCAACCGGTGAGGTATACTATACCTCTATAAAAGGGTATGGAATGGACTACCTTGTAAATGATATTGCTATGTTTGATTTTAGCGATTCGTCTCCGTTTATGGTAGAAGATTTCCAAAATTATACTAGATTCCCGGCAGGTGTGTTCTTTATACTCGATTATTATGATTTCTAAATAAATACTTTAGAGATACAATTGAAAACCAGATAAAAAGTGCAGGACTTAAAAAGCAGGCGCAATGCAGTAACTGCCTTTTTATTTGGTTTTTTATGCTTTCCAGAAGATTCTCTTTTTAGATAACAGACTCACACACCAGATAGTAAAGAAAACTATTGTTGCCGCTCTAACTATGCCCCATCCTGTCATGCCTGGCGGATATACCATTTTGTACAGATATATGAATCCTGTAAGTTTCATAAGCGGCATTATAAATGAATCAAATGCTATATAGCTCATGAGTGGATTCTTTCCTGCTCCTGTAAAGCTTTTTACAAATAGTGAATTTGGCATAAATTTACAGATATAATCGCAGAACATAAGCAAAAAGATGCTCAAAGAGCATGTAACAAGGCAGTACTGTATAGTACATGGAACTTTTTTAAGGCCCCCATCTATAGGTTCTAATATCAATCCTGCAACAAGCAAGTAGGCTGCAGTGGCAAACAATGTTTTATATAGTGCAAAATATCTTTTTATAAATTGCCACAGAATCATTAGAAAAACAGTACTTACAATTAGATTTATCCAGTACCAACGCATATATGTGGCAAAGATAACCCAAACAACAAGTGTAAGAATTGTAGGGAAGAAAAGGTGCATCTTTTTGCTTGTAAGTTCTTTGCATATATTCTCTCCTGCAGCGAACCTCTTTTGCAGAGTGTCACCTATGAACGTAGCAGGCAGGAGCAACAGTAAAAAATAGATATACTCTGTGTTGAACCACCAGCGTATGTTTGGGTTTGCGTATGTTATTGCAGGGATCTTCTCATACATAGTAACTATGGTAATGGCCAATATTATTCCAAAAATGAGCGCGCGGTTTCTGTATGAATCTCTTGTAAAGTACCAGATTAAGGCTCCAAAAAGGTATAGGAAGGCCAATAAAAAGATTATTATGCCACGCCTCTGTACATTTATTGTTTCGTTAAAGCAGTAGTGCCCTATTGCTATAATGCTTAGACAGAGCGCTATACCCAATATTCGCATGCTGCAAACAAACCGTTTGGATCTCCCTTTGAATACCATGTAGAGCGGAAAAAGTGCAAGGAATCCGGCCATTGTAAGCGCAGATGTGAGATATGTGTTATATGCTGTGCCATCCTGGGCGGTGTTGGTACTGTAGTTTAAGAAAACGTAGAGATATGAGAACATCCATAGCATTACAAACCTTTCAAAAACCTCAGTGATATATCCTCTTGCAGTTATTCCGCCTGCAATCTTGGCTCTCCCTGCCATTGGGATGGAGGCACCCATGCAGAATATGAATATGGGAAATACCATATCCACCCAACTAAGCCCGGCGATCGTCATATCAAGCTCATGCGTTGGTGGTGGATTCTGTATATGATACATCCATGCAGGGAGTACCCCGTATGGAATTATTGCGCAGAATACCATTCCAAAGATGGTAATACCGCGCAATAAATCTAATGATAAGTATCTCGTAACTTTATCCAATACCGCCGTTATTTGAAACTCTTTATAATCTCCTCTGCCTTAGCAACCTTTTCCTTTAGTAACTCATCTGTTTTAGCCTCTGCAATGAATCTTAAATAAGGTTCTGTATTAGAAGGTCTTATATTAAACCACCAATCTGGAAATTCAACTCTGTAACCGTCAAAATCCATAAATGCGGTAGACTTCTCTGCACTCATAAAGTAGTCCTTTACAGCCTCCATTGCCTCCTGCTTGCTCTCTAATTTAAAGTTTATCTCCCCCGAGTTCTTATATCTTTCTATCTCTGCAATGGCTTGAGAGAACTTTATCCCTTTGGCTTTCAGCTCAGATACTATGTCTAAAACAATCAGTGAAGCCATTACTCCGCTGTCTGAATAGAAGAACTCTTTAAAGTAGTAGTGTCCTGCAAGCTCCCCTCCATACAAACCGTCTATCTCTCTAAGTTTTCTTGCTGCAAATGCACGCCCAACCTTCCAGGTGTACATATTAGCTCCATACCTCTCCTTGAGATACTCTCCAACAGCTTTGGAACTTCTTATATCCTGAAGGACAGTGCCCTCCATCTTCCTTTTTCCAAACCAGTAATTTCCAAGAAGAGCAATAATCAAATCCGGAGAGATGAATCTGCTATTCTCGTCTACGAACATTACACGGTCTGCATCTCCGTCGTAGATAACGCCAATATCGCATCCCTCCTTACGCACAAGCTCCTTAAGAGCCTCCACGTTCTTTGGAATAAGCGGATTGGCTTCATGATTTGGAAAAGTTCCGTCTAGTTCAGAAAAGATATAATGAAGATTGTTGCCTGTTCCAAGAATATCCTTTATGAACAGACCGGCCATTCCGTTGGAAATGTCAACTCCTATGAAGAGGTTGGAGTAGTCTTCTTTATATTGCAACTGAAATTTTATATACTCTTTAATAATGTCTAATTTTTCAACTGTCCCCTTTTGTGTGGCCGGAACGATAGGCTCGTTATTCTCTATCCAGCTTTGAATCTGTCCGAGACCGTTGTCCAAACCAACCGGAAGTGCATTGGTTGTTGAAACCTTCATTCCATTGTACTCACGCGGGTTGTGAGATGCCGTAATCTGCACAGACGCTTTGAATCCGTACTTTGCGGTTGCCCAGTACACCATAGGGGTTGTGGCCAAACCAAGGTCTGCTACATTGGCACCTGCATCTGTAATGCCCTTTATCAGATACTCTCTAATCTCCGGCGATGATTCTCTTACATCCCTGCCAACCAATACTTTATCTGTTTTTAACAACTTAGGGATAAAATATCCTACCTTATAGGCTGTTTCTTTGTTGAAATCCTTATTGTAAACACCTCTTATATCGTATGCGTGAAATGCGCCCATATTATTTCCTCCTCTTTTTTACAATGTTTTCGCTGTTAATATTATCTCTTTGGTTTTCTAACAATTTTGTAATTCGTTCTAACCTTGCCGTTAGCTATGTTGTTAAGTTTACCTGCTATAAGCTTCTTCCTAATCTGGCTTACTTTGTCGGTGAACAGAATCCCTTTAAGATGATCCATCTCATGCTGGACAATTCTGCACCCGAAATTGTTGAATTCCCTCTCTACCTCCTCAAAGTTCTCATCTATGTAACGCACCTTAATTTTGGCCGGTCTTATCACATCTGCGTGGATATCCGGAACACTAAGGCAGCCCTCCGAATACTCTGCCGTCTCATTGCTCTCCTCAACAACCTCGGGATTAATCATCGCAAACCTGAATCCTTTGAGGTCCGGCATATCCTCCTGCAGCGGAGAACCGTCTATTACAAGCAATTGAATGGATTTCCCAATCTGAGGTGCAGCCAAACCAACACCATCTGAATTTTCCATTGTTTCAAACATGTTGTGAATAAGCTCTTTAAGCTCAGCTTGTAACTTCTCGTCATTGTAATCCAACTTGGCAGCTTGCTCTCTAAGGACCTCGCTACCGTATACATATATAGGTAATATCATCTTTAAACTTACTTTGAAACGCGTAAAGATACTATTTTTTTTGTAAATTGCATCCCGACAAATAATAGATGATTTATGAAAGGGTTACTGTTTTTACAAGACAACATCAAGGCTGAATACAAACTTAGAAAAGCTTTACATTCCGATTTAGGAAAGATATGGGAGATAATGCTTCAGGCAAAGGAGATGATGCGCAGGGAGGGACGCTGCCAATGGACAGAGGAATATCCGCTACCTGTTAATATTGAACATGATATAGATAAAGGATACGGATATATCCTTTACAGGGATAGAGAATCTTTTAAAGAGGATGTAATGGCGTACGGAGCTGTTATTTTTGACGGAGACCCCAATTATGCAGTAATCAGGGGAGAATGGCTTTCCAAGGATAACTATGTTGTTCTTCACAGACTTGCAGTGTCTAATAAATATAAAAACATGGGTGTTGCAACACTCTTTATGCAACGTGTAGAGGAACTTGCCAGAAAAGATGGTGTTCCGGCGTTTAGAGTTGATACCAATTTTGACAATGTGGCAATGAGGCGTGTATTCTTAAAACAGAAATTTATTCAGTGTGGGGAGGTTACTGTTGGAGACGGTACTCCGCGTATTGCTTATGAAAAATTGTTATAAATTTTTCTGAATGTCCCTCGCTTACAAGGCAACTTTCTCTTCAAAGTTGCCTTCTGTCTATAGAGTTCCACACTTTAAGTTTTCTACATATCGGTTAATCCTCATCATCTCTTTTGGAATATTTATAGACTGCGGACAGTGCGGTATACATTCTCCGCAATTTATACAGTGATCCGCCTGCCTGAGCTTTGGAACTGAACGATCATATCCTATAAGGAATGCCCTTCTTGCCTCTCTGTAGTTTTCATCCTGCCCACTTTTAGATATATTTCCCTCATTTACACATTTGTTGTAGTGTGTTAGAATACTTGGAATATCCAAACCGTAAGGGCATGGCATACAGTATTTACAATCATTACATGGAATGGTAGGGTACTGCATCATAAGGTCTGCTGTGTCGTACAGGTATTGCATCTCCTCGTCGTTAAGCGGTTTGAGTGGACAGAATGTACGTAGGTTATCCTCAAGATGCTCCATATAGGTCATTCCGCTCAAAACAGTAAGAACATGTTCGTGAGTGCCGTTAAACCTGAATGCCCACGATGCAACGCTCCTTTCCGGTTCTCGTGATTTGAGTCTCTCCATTACGCTGTCTGTAACCTTTGAGAGACGTCCCCCCAAGAGTGGCTCCATAATCACAACCGGGATATCTCTCTTAACTAACTCCCCGTAAAGATATTCCGCATTTGTGTTTCTTGGGTTTATCTCTTTTGCGTGCTTCCAGTCCAAATAGTTCATCTGAATCTGTACAAAGTCCCATTTGTATTCATCGTGCTTTGAGAGCAGATAATCGAATACTTTGATATCTCCATGGTAAGAGAATCCAAGATTACGTATACGTCCGGCTTCGCGCTCCTTAAGCAAAAAGTCTAAAATTCCGTTGTTTACATATCTCTGCTCATACTCCTCCATACCACCGCCCATTCCAACACCGTGTAGAAGCATATAGTCTATATAATCTACCTGAAGCTCCTTGAATGACTTGTAGTATATATTTAGCGATGCCTCTCTTGACCATGTTGCAGGGGTAAAGTTGGAAAGTTTGGTTGCTATAAAGAACTTGTCCCTTAGGTGTCGTTTAAGGGCAATGCCTGTAGCCTCCTCAGACTTTCCTTTGCAGTAAGCCGGAGATGTGTCTATGTAGTTTACACCATATTCAAGTGCGGTGTCAATGAGACGGTTAACCATCTCCTGATCTATAACCTCGTCTGTGGTGCCATCCTCTTTCTCAATCTTTTTGGTAGGCCATCTCATACACCCGTATCCAAGGAGAGATACCTTTTCTCCTGTCTTTGGATTTATGCGGTATGTCATCTGGTCCTTTGGAATCTCTCCCTGAGCAGTTATGCTCTCGCCGTTTGCAGGGTTTTTGTCTGACCCGCATCCCGACAAAACAACTGCAGAAGCTGCCGCTCCAACTCCAACCTTCTTTAGAAAGTCGCGGCGATTGTTGTCTATATTATTTGTATTCATTGTATTCCATATATTTATTTATACTTGCTTTAGCTTTGGCCTTGGCTTTAGCTATAGTACTGAATTATGCTTTTGCACTAAATAAATTTAAAAATTAATTGCAAATTTGATTGTCCCTTATGCTGAGGTGCCGCGTTTATTGTGGGCTACCAAAGTAACAATACATGATTTATGGAAAAAATAGCCAAAGCTGACGCTAATGCCAAAGCTGTCATTTTTAGCTAATTAATTTTGTGAACCTCGTGCCCCTCCACATATATAGCACTAAACGGTCTCGCCGGACAGAGATTCTCGCAAGCTCCGCAACCTATGCAGCGCTCTTCGTTCACAACAGGAATCCTAAGCTCTTTGTTGTCGGGACTCAAAGCCACCATCTTTATAGCCCCTACAGGGCAGTGTCTTGCGCAATTTCCGCATTTGACACCGTCTGTAACAGGGATACAGTTCTTTTTAATCCATACGGTATGGCCTATCTGGGTTGACGATTTATCTTCCTTTGCAATCTTTTTAATGGCGCCTGTAGGGCAAACCTCGGAACATTTTGTACACTCGGGCCTGCAATAGCCGCGTTCGTAAGAGGATTCGGGCTGCATCATGGATGTAAGATCTGTAGATGGCCTAAGTACATTGTTGGGACACACAGAAACGCATAGCTGGCAACCTGTGCAGTGCTGTCTGAAATGTTTGAGACTTCCGGCTCCGGGAGGTACTATAGGTGTGGTCCTTTTAGGAACTTTCTTGTCTAATATTACAGCTAAACCGCCGTCTACCTTTGTCTCCTGAGCTTTGGCCGCTGCAGCGCCAATGAGTACTCCGGCTCCTGTAAGAAAAGTCCTGCGTGAATTGTCTGTGCTGTTTTGAGTTGCTTTTGGCGATATCGCCTCTGCCTTTGCGGCTCTGTCTCTTTTCATTGTATAGCTTATTGCCCCCTGTTTGCAGTTTTCAATACAGTTGAAACAGGTAACACATCTTGAATAATCTATCTTTTCATTTTTGGAGTCTATACATGATGCCTTGCATTTCTTTGCACATAGTCCGCAGGCTTTGCATTTCTCACGATTAATTACGGGACGGAACAGCGAGAATTTAGAGAGAAAACCTAATACTGTTCCAACCGGGCATACGGTGTTGCAGTAGGTCCTGCCGTTCTTCCATGAGAGTACTGCTATTATAATAAAGGTAACAGTTGCAATGATAAAGGTTGGCAGGCTCTTTAGCCATATCTCCTTTTCGTAAAATGCGTAGCTGTCTGCACGTTCTGCAAAGTATGCCAATATGTTGTTGCCCCAAGCGTAAACAGGTGCAAACAGGTTACTCGCAATTCTTCCGTAAGAGCTGTAAGGGGCAAGCAGTGCGGCAACAGAGCCTATTCCGGCAACTAATGCTACTAAAAACAGTACAAGGAAACCGTATCTCAGCCATTTTAACTGCGGAGAGTATGTGAAACGCAGCTTTTTGCCCTTTCTCTTTCCGCTTATCCAAGATATAATGTCCTGCATAATGCCCAATGGGCATATAACAGAGCAGTATACCCTTCCAAATAGCAGTGTTAGAGTAATTAAAGACAGTACAACACCAACATTAATGGCGAGTACTGCCGGTAGGAACTGTATCTTGGCCATCCATCCAAACCACAGATGGATTGTTCCGGTAAAATCCAGAAATAGCAGGGTCACAATAAGGAATGACAGAGCTGCTATTGTTACTCTGATTTTCTTAAGCATAGGTTTTGCTTTTTGTTGTTGTTTTATTAATGGTTGCTTATTTTGGCTCACCTACAAGCCTCCCGTAGTGGGGGCTTTGTCGGGAAGACAAAAGTACAAAACAAATAGGAAGATTGGGATATAGAGGGTTAAACATCTTACGGGTTGAATTAACTTTTTTACATAATTTGTTTATTTTGTATATTTGCGGTGCTTGAGCGATATTTTAAGTAACATGAAAAGATTCCTTTAGATGATACAGGTTGTTTTTTGAAGGTTACTAAATGGGCGTTTTTGATAGACTTTTTATGAGAAGAAGGTTGGATACAAAGATGGAGTTTATAGTTATTAAGAGGCCGCTCCCTATAGAGTTGCACCTTATTATGTGGCTTGAGCTGTTAGGAATGACTGCATATATTGTTGTTAACGCAATGTGGTCTGTTTCAAAAGGTTATTATGGTCCATTCAGCTATCTGCAGTTGGCACTCTATTCTCTGTTTTTCCTCTTTATGGGACTATATGGCATTGAGGCTTTTTACAATAGAAGAACTTATTCGGTGGTTTCTGCTGTAATGTTTAATGTGATGCTCATAATGGATACAGCCCTGGGGTATATGACCGGATACGACCACTGTGTTGGAACATGGCATATTATTGTGGCATTACTATGTATTGCCGTGCTACTCTCTTCACCAAGGATAAAAAACGTATTTCCTGTAAAGGATTGGAGTGCAGGGGTATTTGGCGCTGTCATTTTTGGAGGGTACTGTCTAACCTTTTTACTTGTGATAGTCTTTCTTCTATAATATATCTTTTGGACGGTCTAGGTATGTCTGCAGGATAATAGCTGCCGAAACCTTATCTACAGCCCCTTTCTCTCTCCGGTCCATCTTTTTTACGCCGCTGTCTATGAGCGAGCGCATTGCCAATTGCGATGTAAAACGTTCATCCTCTAATATGACCGGAATTTGCGGAAATGCTTTATGTAATTGCCGTAGAAACAGATCTACATCGTGAGCAGCTTCGGACGGTTTATTGTTCAGATTCATGGGATAACCAACCACAAAAGCCTTCACTTTATTGTTTTGAATATATTTATTAAGATATTCCACTATCTTTGCAGCAGGAACAGTGTCCAAGGCAGAAGCAAATATGCCAAGAGGGTCGCTTACCGCAACTCCAACGCGTTTTCTGCCGTAATCTATACCTATAAGCCTTTCCATGGTGCAAAGGTAGTTTTTATTTAAAAATATATGGCAAAACTTAATAACGACAAAAAGAGCAAATTGTCCAATAAATATAGATTTTCTATATCAAATGATACTACTCACGAAGAGTTGTTTGTGTTTAGATCCAATGGAAAACTCTTTCTTTTGACTATTGTGCTTGCAGTTATCTTCCTTATAGTTTCCGTAACTCTTCTCATCTCCTTTACCTCGTTAAGGGAGTTTATACCGGGCTACCCTTCTGCCCAGACAAGACGGGAGTTAGTGCAGAACGCCCTCAAATTAGAGGCTCTCCAGAACGAGCTTAATACATGGAGCCTGCAGTTGATAAACATTCAGCGTATTTCACAGGGCCTGCCACCTGTGAATATAGACAGCCTTATGAATGTCGCCAAGGTCTCTGCAGATTCATTGGGAACGCTTGATGAAGCTCCGGGCCTTTTGCATGAGGCTGATTCGCTGCTAAGACTTCAAGTAATAAAAGATGAACAGCTCTCTTCTGTAACGGGCCGGGGAAAGATAGAGCAGATAGAAGGACTTCACTTCTTTACACCTGTAAGAGGTATAGTCACGGAACCATTCAATGCTGGAATAGGACATCCTTATGTAGATATTGCTGCAGAAAAGAACAGTGTGGTATCATCTGTGTTAGATGGTACTGTGGTTAGTGCAGGATGGACAGATGAATCTGGCTATACTATCCAGATTCAGCACGACAACAACCTTATCTCTGTTTATAAGCATAATGAAAAATTGCTCAAGAAGACAGGTGACAAGGTATCGGCAGGCACACCTGTAGCTTTGGTTGGCAGTACGGGAAAGGTATCAACAGGCACTCATCTTCATTTTGAATTATGGCATAAAGGTGAACCTATAGATCCTGCACAATATATAAAGTTTTAGCACAAAGAAGTTTTAGCATAAAGACCAAAATGAGAAAAAGAAATTTAGCTATTCTCGGTTCAACCGGTTCTATAGGAACACAGACATTGGATGTTATATCGCAGCACAGAGACCTGTTTGATATAGATCTGCTCACGGCAAATAATAATGCAGAACTTCTTATTAAGCAGGCCATTGAGTTTGAGCCTAACAATGTGGTCATCTGCAATAAAGATAAATATAACATTGTGGCAGAAGCCCTAAAGGAGAGCGATGTAAAGGTGTTTGCAGGTATTGAATCTGTAAATGAGCTAGTAAAAAGCTCCTCTGTAGATATGGTGGTTGCCGCAATGGTGGGCTTTAGTGGATTGGAACCAACCATAAATGCTATAAAGGCGTCAAAGATCATTGCTCTTGCAAACAAGGAAACATTAGTCGCAGCAGGTGAGATAATAGTAAATCTTGTAAAGGAGAATAACAGTGTACTCCTGCCGGTAGATTCAGAACACTCTGCAATATTTCAGTGTCTGCAGGGGGAGAATGCAGAGATAGAGAAGATATTACTCACAGCCTCCGGGGGGCCTTTTAGGTTTACCCCTGCTAATGAACTTTGTAAGGTTACAAAACAGCAGGCTCTGTCTCATCCGAACTGGAATATGGGGGCCAAGGTAACCATAGACTCAGCCACAATGATGAATAAGGGGCTTGAGATGATAGAGGCCTCTTGGCTTTTCGACCTGCCTGCTAATAAAATTGAGATAGTTGTACATCCTCAGAGTATAATACACTCAATGGTTCAGTTTACAGATGGGTCGCTAAAAGCGCAACTTGGAGCTCCGGATATGAGAGTCCCTATTCAATTTGCGCTGTCCTACCCCACAAGGCTCTCGCTTAATACTAAGCGGATAAGTTTTCCTCAATTGCAGGATCTTACATTCTTTGCTCCGGATATAGATCGTTTCCCTCTTATTAAAACAGCATACAATGCCCATGCGGCCGGTGGAAATGCCGCGTGTATAATGAATGCTGCAAACGAGGTGGCGGTAAAGGAGTTTATAAACGATAGAATCACATTTACACAGATTGCGGTTTTGGTTGACAAAACAATAGATAAAATGGTAAAAAAACATTTTATAAGCAGCCCATCTGTAGAAGAGATTTTCGAAACAGACAAAGAGACCAAAATAATAGCAAAAGAGCTTGTTTCTGCCCTTTAACACCCGTTTAAAATTCTTGCAAATTGTTCTTGCAAGAATTTTTTGTAAAGATTGTTTTGTATGTTTTTGTAAATTAATATGTTAAACTTGTGTTTCAATTCCTGTGTGAAAGAAATTGGAACGGTTGTTTTTTCTGTGATAGATTACTAATTGATAACTTTGCATCTGAAATTTTAAGATTATGGTAGTATTGATAAAATTATTGCAGGTTGTTCTTGCACTTAGTATACTTGTCCTTGTTCATGAGTTAGGGCATTTTCTCTTTGCCCGCCTCTTTAAAATAAGGGTAGACAAGTTTTATCTCTTCTTTAATCCATGGTTCTCCCTTTTTAAGTTTAAACCCAAGAACAGCGATACCGAATATGGTATAGGTTGGCTTCCTCTTGGCGGATATTGCAAGATAGCGGGAATGATAGATGAATCTATGGATAAGGAGGCCCTCAAGAAGGAGCCGCAACCGTGGGAATATAGAGCACACCCTGCATGGCAACGCCTTTTTGTAATTGCAGGCGGTGTATTGTTTAATTTTATCCTTGCTATAATTATATATGCAGGAATAATGTATACGTGGGGTGACGAATACATAAAAAACTCGGATGTAAAGACCGGAATATATGTAAACAGACTTGCAGAGGAGGTTGGATTTAGAAACGGTGA
The DNA here is from genome assembly GCA_900544815.1 of uncultured Bacteroidales bacterium. Lineage (GTDB taxonomy): Bacteria > Bacteroidota > Bacteroidia > Bacteroidales > UBA932 > Egerieousia. The sequence continues at coordinate 24,239 of UQWT01000021.1, forward strand.
CATTATCCTCGATTTTGACGGACTTGTCCCCAATAGTTTTGATGAACTTCAGATAGATCTTGTACGGAGCCGGGCGGAGCATGCCAAAGTCCTCAGAAACGGAGATACTATTGTGGTAAATATAGATCCGGTATACTTCCCTGCAATGCTAAAGACCCCCGGAATGTTTGAATACGGCATACCGTTCCAGGTAGCATCTGTTCCTGATTCCTCAATCAATGCAACAGCCGGTTTGTTGCAAGGGGACAGAATATTGGCTTTGAACGGCCAAAAAGCCGAGATACTTATGGAGGTGAAAGACAAGTTGCAAAATTTTAAAGGCGATTCTGTTGTGGCTACTGTTGCCCGAGGCGAAGAGTTGCTGTTTGTACCTTTGCAGGTTGATACGGCCGGAATGCTGCAGATAGCCATAAACGGTAACTTAAAGGATTTTTACCATATAACAAAATCCTCATACTCTTTATTTCAGTCTATACCAGCCGGATTCAATAAAGCTGTTACAACGGTAAGTAATTACTGGAAAGAGCTTAAACTTATAGCAAGTCCTAAGACAGAGGCATACAAATCTGTGGGGAGCTTCATATCTATAGGTAAGATTTTTCCCGACAGATGGAACTGGAGGGCTTTCTGGAACATTACAGCATTCCTTTCAATTATGCTGGCAGTCCTTAATATCCTTCCTATTCCGGCTTTGGATGGCGGACATATAATGTTTACACTTTATGAGATTATCACCAGACGAAAGCCGAGTGACAAGTTTGTTGAATATGCTCAGATGGTGGGTATGATATTTCTGTTCGGTCTTATGATTTTAGCTTTTGGAAATGATATTTTCAGATTATTCAGTTAATTAAATACATACAGTTATGAAGAGGTTTTTAAATATATTGCTTATACTCCTTACAGCTGTTTTTGCTATCTCTTGCAAAGATTTTGGAGGTAAATTGGCCAAAAAAAGTGTAACAGGCAAGGCCGGAGAGGTAATAGTTGTTATGGATAAGGGTCTTTGGATAGGTGAACCCGGCGCCGAACTGCGCAAGGTGTTGGCATCGGATTATCCTGCATTACCACAGAAAGAGCCTGCATACAACCTTGTTCAGATTCCTGTAAATGCTTTTTCAACGCTGTTTCAAACACATAGGAATATTATAATTCTGCAGATAGACCCAAATGAATATCCTGAGCCGAAGATTGTAACAAAGGAGGATATATGGGCTGCTCCTCAGACAGTGATAAATATATCGGCTCCAAGTAAGGAGGCTGCCGCACAATATATTGCAGAGAAAAAGAATCTCCTGTTCAATACATTGGGCCAGGCCGAACGCAACAGAATTATAAGAAACTCAAAAAAATATGAGGAAAGGCCGTTAAGAGATCTGGTAGCCGCAGAGTTTGGCGGTTCCCCATATTTTCCTACAGGCTATTCGCTTAAGAAGAAGACCAATGATTTTATCTGGATATCATACGAGACAACATATACCAACCAGGGAATCTTTATCTTTAGAATTCCATATACCGGCGCTAATTCGCTTACATTAGAGCCGTTCATAGCGGCATGCGATGAGGTTCTTAAGAATAATGTGCCCGGTATGTTTGAGAACAGCTATATGACCACATCTAAAGAGTTTGAGCCTGAGCTTACCTGGATGAGGTATAAGGGTGATGATTTTGCCGAGATACGAGGCTTGTGGGAGGTTGAAAACGATTTTATGGGTGGCCCTTTCGTAGATCATGCCTTTTACTCTAAAGACGGCAAGTCTATAATTGTAGTTGAGGGTTTTGTATATGCTCCAAGATATCCTAAACGAAACTACTTAAGACAAGTTGAGTCTATAATTTATTCGTGGGAATGGGCTGAGAACTTTAATAAATAAAGTTTTTTGGTAGTTTAATTTTTTTTTCTACCTTTGCAGTCCCAAACGGGTATGGTCTGTTCGTCTAAAGGCTAGGACTCAAGATTTTCATTCTTGCAATAGGGGTTCGATTCCCCTACAGACTACGAAAAATAATAAAAAAATAAATAAAATGGCAAATCACGCATCGGCAGATAAGCGTAATCGTCAGAACGAGAAACGCAGATTGCATAACAGGTATTATGCAAAGACTACGCGTAATGCAATCAAGGCACTACGCAATACTACAGACAAGGCAGCTGCGGAAGCTCTACTTCCAAAAGTATATGCAATGTTGGACAAATTGGCTAAAACCAATATCATCCACTCAAACAAAGCAGCTAACCTTAAGAGTGGCCTTACTGTTTATGTAAATAAGCTTTCATAAATCAAGTAAGCACACACAAAATTTTGTCATAATAGATTATAAAGCCCTGTTCCCTTTTGGGAGAGGGCTTTGTTTTTTTAATAGTACCGAATGATGCTTTTGCATCAAATGAATATAAAATAATCAGACTATAAACAATAAACTATACACTGTAAACTTAGTTATATATAAATAGAATATAGCCAAAGCTAACGCTAATGCCAACGCTAAAGCCAAAGCTTAGTAAAAGGTTAAATATTGCAGGAGATGAAGGGATTAACGATTTTGGAGTGGAAGGATGAGGACAGGCCACGGGAAAAGTTTATTAATTGCGGCGCAGGAGCTTTAACAGATGCAGAGCTTTTGGCCATTTTGTTGGGCTCAGGAAACAGAAATGAGAATGTAGTTGACTTGGCGAGGAGAATACTCGCAGAGGCAGACAATTCTCTTTCTGTCTTAAGAAGGTACTCAATTGTTGAATTACAGAAATTTAAAGGGATAGGTAGGAGTAAGGCATTGACAATACTCGCTCTGTTTGAGCTGTTCAGGAGAATTGAATGTGAAAAAACACCTGTACGCACTGTTATCTACTCCTCCAAAGAGGCCGCAGATGCAATACAACCTATTCTACGAGACAAATGCCATGAGGAGTGTTGGGTACTCTACCTTAATGTGGGGAACAAACTTATAGCAAAAGAGTGTATTACACAGGGTGGAATATCGTCAACCGTGATAGATATGAGACTTATAATAAAGAGGGCCTTTGAAAAATTGGCAACGGCAATTATCCTTGTGCATAATCATCCATCTGGCAATGTAAATCCTAGTTCACATGATTCAATACAGACAAACAGACTTAAGGAGGCTGTAAAGTGTTGCGATATAAAACTTTTGGACCATATTATCGTGGCCGGAGATGATTATTTTAGCTTTGCAGATGAAGGGCTTATCTAGTCAGCTTTAGCGTTAGCGTTGGCTTTGGCCTTAATTTAGTTGAAAGTGTATAGTTTATAGTGTATAGAGAAAAGCGTTAGCATTGGCGTTAGCATTTTTTAAGAGTGAAGAAAAATATTTTTAAACAAATTTGCATAATCGTTAAATAATTCATACATTTACAAGCGACACAGTTTGAAATGATTACTCATTTCAGCGCCCTG
>UQWT01000022.1 GCA_900544815.1 uncultured Bacteroidales bacterium
CTCGCTTGTGTCTTTCTCTCATTGACTCGTTTGATTTATGCTCTCAAAACTGTCAACTTTTTTCAGTTCAAGTCATAGAAAGTATAGAGAACTTTTGCAAAACACTGATACACGGTTTGTAAGATATCTTGAACCGCGAATAGAATGGGATGCGCGTCTTATTGCCATTCTTGGTGCTCGGGGTGTTGGTAAGACTACAATGTTGCTACAGCATATAAAACTGTATGATGACACGTCCACTTCACTATATGTAACTGCTGACGACCTTTATTTCAGCAGGCATACGTTGGTGGAGCTTGCAGAGACATTTTATCATAATGGTGGTACGCGGCTTTATATTGATGAGATACACAGGTACGACAATTGGTCTGTGGAGATAAAGAATATCTATGACAGCCTTCCCCGACTTAGTGTTGTCTATACCGGTTCGTCTATTCTTGAATTTGAAAAAGGTGGTGCAGACCTTTCACGTCGTAAGCTGCAATATACTTTGGCCGGACTTTCTTTTAGAGAATATCTTGAGTTCGGATTTGATATTCATGTACCTGTGGCGACATTAGATGATGTTCTACGTGGTGTGGTATACCTGCCTAATGAATATCGTCCCTTGTCTTATTTCCATCAATATCTTCGCGAGGGTTACTACCCCTTTTTTAAGGAGAAAGTTTATCTTGCACGCCTGAATGCTGTTATCAATACTACGCTTGAAACTGATATCCCCACATTCGCCAATTACAGTATTGCAACAGCTCAAAAGCTAAAGCAATTGATGTACATAATAGCGCAAAGTGTACCGTTCAAACCCAATATAACTAAGATAGCCAAAGATATTAATATAAGCCGTAATGAGTTGAACAATATATTCGCTTACCTTGAAAAGGCCGGTATGATTGGTCGTTTGCGTAGCGAAGTGCAGGGTATTAGCGGACTTGGCAAGACTGAAAAGGTTTATCTTGACAATACCAATATGGCTTATGCTCTTTCAGATACTACACCGGATACTGGTAACTTACGAGAAACATTCTTTTATGCTCTAACTCGTGTTACTCATACTCCGTTGTCATCACTCAGGTCTGATTTCACAATTGACAAATATACTTTTGAGGTTGGTGGCAAGAATAAAGGAAAGAAACAGATTAGTGGAATGCAAGATGCCTATATTGTGAAGGATGATATTGAAATTGCCGGACTGCATACGATTCCTCTCTGGACTTTTGGTATGATGTATTAGAAATGCTTACGGATTGATAGTCAGGTTTGGGTTGTTTGTCGGGAAGCGAGACAAAATAGAGGTAAAAATCGTATCTTTGCACCGAAAGATATACGGAATCTGAAATTTACCAAGGTGTTATATTATGAAGTATTGTGGTAATTGTGGGCATTGTAATGATGACAATGCAAAGTTCTGCGGAGGGTGTGGTAAAGCCTTTCAAATAACATCATCTTCGCAAAGTGACTCTAACTCATCTTGGGTGAACCATATTAATGATTATGTGGGTAATGACAAGCCTGCAGATCTAAATTGGAGAGTGTTATTCACGGATGTGTTCAAGAAACATTCCAAATTTGAGGCTGAGAATATTTTTATATGTGGCACAAAGACAACTACACCAACCTTGGATAGCGTGTCACAAGAGTGGCCTCATCCTTGGTTATACAGTAGGGTTTTATTGATGTTTATGATTGCATTTTTCCTACTCTATATATGTTGTTCTGTATTCGGTAATACCAATGCTCTTCCGGGATTAATAGTGGTTGGATCCTTTACTGTTCCATTGTCCGGTCTGATTCTTTTTCTTGAGGTAAATGCTTACAGAAATATAAGTCTCTATGATATTGCATTGATATTTCTCGTTGGTGGTTGCGCATCGTTAGTGGCAACATTATTTCTTTTTTCTATAATTGATGTTAATGGACTTAATTTTATAGGAGCACTGTTGGTTGGTATTATAGAGGAAGTTGGTAAGGCGGTAATTGTGTATTATTTTATCAAGCGGCTTGGCAAGTGTAATATACTGCCGGGATTACTTGTGGGTGCCTCTGTAGGTGCCGGTTTTGCAGCTTTTGAATCTGCTGGCTATGCAATGAATTATCTATTGTCCGCCGGATGGAATATGATGCTGGATGTTATATTCCTCAGAGGATTCTTAACCCCGGGTGGTCATATTGCATGGGCTGCGATTACAGGTGCAGCTATGGTTATCGCATCTAAGGATTATGGGAGGATTTGCAGTGATATTTTTCTGAATAAAAAATTCTTGCGATTATTTATAATTCCCATCCTATTGCATGCGCTATGGGATTCTCCATTGTCTAATATTGGTTCGGAAATTTACCTTTTGCCAATATTTTTAACATTTATGGTGTGGGTTATTGTCCTTATCATAATAAATATGGGATTATCTGAAATTGCAAAGCATAAGATGAATTAAAAACCTTAATAGAATGAAATATTGCGAGAATTGTAAGAAAACTTATTCTGATTCTGTTAACTTCTGTACTGAGTGTGGTAGGGCGTTAGTGCATGCTCCGGAGACTAATCAACATAGTGTGGAGACTAATCCTCCAAGAAAGAAAAGTGGAAAAAAAAGGTCTATATGGAGATATATTTTGATAACAATTGTCATATTACTCGTTGGGTTCTTTGTCCTTGCTAATTATGTTATTAATGCAGCTACATACTTACAAGTTGAACCCGATACGCTTATAGCCGATAAGTGCGGTGGAGAGACTATTGTAGATATAGATTACGATGGCTTTGTATGGACTATCAACCACGCTCCGGATTGGGTTGAAGTTGAGGAATTTAAACAAAGCTTTAGCGTTAAGGTGAGCAGTAATTTAACAGGCTATAACAGGGAGGGTTCCATAACTGTTCAAAGTGGAGATTTTTTGGCAAAGGTTATTATCCAACAGATGGGACAGGCTACGTATATAAAGGCTTCTCAGACATCACTTCATTTTGATGCAGATGGTGGCTTGGAAACCATTGGTATAGATACTGATGGTTGTAATTACACTGTAGAGTATCCCGATTTTCTTTCTGTAGCAACAGGTGATGACAATATAGAGATTGGAGCATATAGTAATACAGATGAATATAGAAGTGGTTATGTTACAATATTGGAGGATAATGTGAGAGTTAATATATACGTCACTCAAGGTGGAGCATGTAACGTTTGTCATGGCTCCGGAAGCGTTTCGTGTTACCAATGTGGTGGACAAGGCGGTTGGGGGTATGGAATATACTATTCTCAATGTTGGTTATGTAATGGAACAGGTACATTGCAATGTAGTTCGTGCCACGGAACCGGAGAGAGAGAGTAAAAGGTGCGTTTTTTAAGGGTGAAAGCGAAGGTTTTGCCAAAGGTGAAGTTGAAGGGTTTGCTAAAGGTGAAGTTGAAGGTTTTGCTAAAGGTGAAAATGAAGGGTTTATCAAGGGAAGAGAAGAGGAAAGAATAGAAGGAAGAGCAGAAAGCTTTGAAGATGGAAAGATTGTGAAAAGTATTGAAATAGCTAAAAATATGCTGTTCAAAGGAATCCCTATTGAAGATATTTGCGAAATAACAGGTCTCAGAAAGAAGATGATAGAGTAGTTTAAAAAAAATAACCCCGAGAGTATTACAAAATCTTTCGGAGTTTATAATTGTAATTTTGTGGAGATGGGCGGGGTCGAACCGCCGTCCAACCAGACCACCAAAGAGCTTTCTACACGTTTATTCTGTCTTTAATTGTTGGGAAATGACTGCCGACAGACAGGCTATCATAACCTTATCTTCTATCTCTTAAGACACTTTAGAAGAGTCCGTGCCCGCATCTCTCTTTAATGATACCCCATATACTACGGAATAGAAAGCGCAAATCCATAGCGGGATACTCGTCCGACTACTACCTTGGCAGCCTGGATTAAGGTAATGTAGCTTTGCTAATTACGCAGCGAGTGCATAGTTATTATTGCCATTTATAAGGCTGAAAGTTGAGATTAAGGAGCCATACTAACAACGCTCCACGTGCTTACTGTTCGATTAATCTGATGTCAAAACCAATACATCCCCTTACATACAACAGTACTAGTACTCCTGCCAAGCAGGAGCGCCTGCAAAGGTAATAACTTTCTATAAATAAATTACAGATAAAACCAACTTTAATTTAAGATTTCCTCAATTACCTCAAAATTCTGTTAAAAACCATTAAGTTGAATTATCTTTTAAGCCGGCTTTTAAGTAAACTTAGTAATAAACGCAGTTTATTTTAGCTTATGGCAGAGGATTTATACTCGTTTGGGGTAATGTCAACAGCCTTCTTAAAAACTCTTGTAAAGTGCTGCGGGTATTGGAAACCCAACTCATACGCAACCTCGGAGATAGATTTGTCGGGAAGCAGAATCTTCTCTTTACTAAGGCTTATTATCTTGTTCTGGATATACTCCCGGGCTGTTTTGCCTGTCTCTTTCTTTATAAGGTCTCCAAAATACTTAGAGGAGACGCTTTTGACAGGTCTATCATGCTTATCAAAGGATGTAGTGTCTCTACTCCAAGTCTGTCGTTATACTCCTGAATCGTATCGTAATAATGAGGTGTATTCTGCATGGCATAAATTTTATATGCAAATATAGCTCTTTATTACACTTTTTACCTTTGCGACCTCTTCAATCGGTAATATTGTTAAGGTATTCTGTAAATTGTGTAATTAACATTAAATGGAGTGGAAGAGCTTCAAAGAACTATCATATTAAATAATACAACAAAAATTCAAACAGCTTCTATATATTTGCTGTAAAATTAACAGGTTTTATTATGGACAAGGAGTTTAACTTTATTAACGAGTTATTTAACAATTGCTCAAGTGGCAGCCGCATGACATATTTGGGGGCTATGAATAAATTGTACGGGTTTAAGCCAAAGCTTCATAAGGGGATACCACAGTGCCAGGAGGTTGTGCAATATCGCCCTCAACTCCATAAGTTTTCTACTGTTTTGGGTCCCGACAATCCTGCTGTAATGCTTCAATCTATAGATCCTATCACAGATAGCAGGACTTTGGATAATTGCCGGATAAAGTTACTTGCCGATGATTTGGTAGAACTTTTGATCTCTTGTCATAGCAAGACTTTTATGAATCTTGCGGATTTTGAGGGGGATAAAATGCCTGTTGCTCTCTGTTTAGGTGGTAATCCAATCTATAGTGCAGTTGCAAATACCTCTCTTGCTCCATATTTAGATCCGTATTTTTTTGCAGGATTGATTAATTGTGCTGCAGTTAAAGTGGTAAAATGTCTCACTCAGGAGCTTTCTGTTCCGGATGATTGTGATATTGTTATTGAAGGTTATGTTACTAAAAAGGCTCTTGTTAACGATGCTATGCCTGTTATGCATGTTACCGGTGTTACTCACAGAAAAGGAGCGTTAGAAGCGTATTTGAAGGGTAAAGAGAATGGCGTTAGCATTGGCGATTTTAAGAGTAGAGAAAGTATGGAGAGTAGAGAGGGGGGGGCTATTGCTTTACGGGAGAAAATACTGCTGCAGGTTCTAAAGTTTACTGCAGACAGAGATATAACAGACATTTATCTGCCTTCGTATGGCAACGGTACAGATTTGGTCATCATAAAGATAAAGAAACGTTACCCTTATCATGCTTTAAAGGTGGCTCATGCTCTATGGGGGTGCAATCAGTTTATGCTTAACAAGGTTCTGTTGGTTGTGGATGAGAGCACGGCAGACATAAGGAGTAATGAGCAACTTTCTATGACAATTTGCAGTAACTATAGTCCAAAGACAGACACTCTGTTTAGTCGGGGGCCGGCAGATGCCACAGACAAATCTACACCCGTAAAAAGTTATGGTGGCAAGATCTGTATGGATGCTACAGTTAAATCATTTGCAAATCAGACAGCGCAGACCCCAATGCAGACAGAAAACTCCACTGTTTTGTCGGGAAGCGTAAAAGCTATAAAAATTATTTATAAAGGTGAAGAATTGCCATTGGAACCTCCTGTGATTGTTGTAGTTGGAAAGGGAACAGATATTAATGATACGTTTGCTTGTCTGCACTATGTTCTAAAGAATGCAGATCCCATAAGGGATTCCGCTTATGTTGGCAATCAATTGGTGATAGACATATCTTAGAGTCTAAAGATGCCGCTTTAAGACTTTTGTGTGGTTAGCTTTTGCTTATATTGTATTATTGATTTACCTTTACGAGCAAAATTTACAAACAAAAATTAAAATGCAATCGGCTATTTTCCCGGGATCCTTTGACCCATTTACAGTTGGCCACTATGATGTGCTTATCTCTGCACTCAACCTTTTTGACAAGGTTGTAATTGCCGTTGGCTCAAACAGTTCCAAGAAAGGATTCTTTCCACCTGCAACAAGAGTTCAGATAATAAAAGACGCAACAAAACACCTAAAGAATGTTGAGGTTGTCTGTTATACGGATTTAACCATAGATCTGTGCAGGAATCTTGGCATCAATTTTATAGTAAGGGGGTTGAGGACAACCACAGACTTTGAACTTGAGAGCGTTATAGCTCAGGCTAATAAGAAGATGGCACCGGATGTGAATACAATTTTTATTCCTGCGTGTCAGGAGTACTCCTTTATCTCCTCTACTGTTGTAAGGGATGTGCTTGTTCATGGCGGAGATGCTAAAATGTTTATACCGCAGGGGGTTGACATAAAGAGGTATCTTACAGCTGTTAGCATATAGTAAGATTTAAATCATTGATTATGAAGTATCTGCTATTGACAATAATCTGTTTGGCTACGGTTTTTACAGCTAATTCAAAAATCTCTTATTTTAAGGGGACTTTTCCACGTGAGACAGCTGTTTTGCATGATATAGTTGTTTCGCAGGGTAAAATTGTTCTGCAGGACACTGTTATCTTGCAGGATAGAATTTTCGCCAAGGATACAGCTGCGCTAAAAGAGTTTGTGCCACAGGTCGATTCAGCTTTCAATGCAGATGCAAAACTGCTTTTCAGACTTATTGAACGAAACCCTACAGACACTTTAATAAATCTTATAGGGGAAATAATTGATGGACTTTCTGCTCCTGACAACCTCTTTATGGCACGCGCGGCGTATGACTATTTCATTAATCCAAGCTATATGGGGCAAGAGCGGGTGGGAGTTGCAATTGCAGAAAAGTACTTGCTGGGAAAATTCAAGAATATCCTTCCCGACGAAGAAAAGTATAGTATAAGCAGCTATATAATGCTTATAAAGCCATCTTTGGTTGGGAACAGGATGCCGGAGCTGCAACTTTATGATATAAAAGGAAATCCTGTGAATGTAGAGAAGATCAAAGGATTTAAAATACTCTATTTTTATACTCCTACATGCAGCTCATGTAAGGTTGAGACTCCAAGACTTGCGGAGTTCCTAAAGAAGTATAAAGGATTGAAAATTAATTTTATAGCGGTGTTTTCCGATGTGCCGGGAGAAGATCTCAAAGAGTGTGCTGCCCAATGGAAAGCATATACAGACAAGTGGTTCTCTTTTGAGAATCCTTTGGTAGATGTTTACAACCTTTGGGATCCTAAACTGAGTAGCAATTTCCCACTTAATTATGGCGTGATCTCTACCCCGCAGACCTTTTTCATAGACAGAAAGAATAATATATCGGGAAGAGCATTAAAAACGCCACAGCTTAAAGAGCTTACAGAAGCTACAAATGCAAGCACCTTTAAAACATATCAATTGCTGAATGTTTTCTTAATGGAAAATGCTCGGGAAGGGACACTAACGTATAGCGGTGCAAGAAACTCAATAGACAATTTTGTTAAATCCTCATTGGAGAAACCTGCAGACAGCTTTCTGTATTATAAACCGCAGGACTTTGTATTTGAGATTCTTACAGCTATGATTGACTTTTTGGGGGAGGACTATGTCTTGGTTGAGAAGAAGCCTTTAAAGATTTCGCACGGAATCAGAGCAAAGCTTGTAAAGTATATTCAAAAGAACTATTCATCATACCTTATAGATAAAAGTTTATAGTTTATAGCCAACGCTAAAGCTTTATTTTTTTTCTCACAAAAAAAATAAAGCCGTAATTTTGTGCGGTTAAAAAAGAACTAAGATGTTAAATGGTATCTACAAAGAATTCTATAACCGTGTAAATAAGGTTATTCCCTCAGGAAGACTATTCCACGATTCGCTAAGTACACTAGCTTTTGGAACAGATGCATCATTCTACAGACTTGTTCCAAAGCTTGTTATAAGAGCGTCATCAAAAGATGAGATAAAACTCATAATGCAGACAGCATACGAACTTAAAGTCCCTGTTACATACAGAGCGGCAGGTACTTCACTTTCCGGGCAAGCTTTGTCTGACTCTGTATTGGTCATAGCATCACATGGATTTACAGATTATAAGATCTTTGACGATGCCCGTAAAATTGAGCTTGAACCGGGAATACGAGGCGGAAGGGCAAACTCTTATCTGTCCAAATACAGGAGAAAGATTGGCCCGGATCCTGCATCTATAGATTCTGCCATGATTGGCGGCATAGCGGCAAACAATGCCAGCGGAATGTGCTGCGGAACAAGCCAGAACTCGTACAAAACGGTAGCGGATCTAAAACTTATCTTCTCAGACGGTACAGAGCTGGATACGGCCGATGCAGAGAGTTGCAGAAAATTTGAACAATCGCATAAAGCTCTTATAAACAAGCTTGCAGAGCTAAAAGCCGAGGTAGATGCCAATGAGACATTAAAAGAGAGAATAAAAAGAAAGTACAAGATAAAGAATACAACAGGTTACAGCCTCAATGCACTTGTAGACTATGCAGAGCCAATAGATATTCTCAAACACCTCATTATAGGTTCCGAGGGTACACTTGCCTTTATTAGTTCCATAACATACAATACAGTAGAGGACTACAAAGATAAGTCATTGGCTCTTATTATCTATCCTAACATAAAGGAGGCATGTAAGGCCGTTCAGGTGCTAAAACAGCAACCGGTTTCTGCAGTTGAGCTCATAGACAGGGCAGGAGTGAGGTCTGTAGAGAACACACCAGGAATTCCACAATACCTCAAAACAATATCACCTGCCGCAACAGCCCTCCTTGTAGAGACAAGAGCTGCAAATCCGGCCAAATTACAGGAGCAAGTAGATATTATAAAAGAATCCATCAAAGATTTTACACCTGAACTTCCGTTTAGTTTTACCACAGACACAAAGGAGCAGGCCATACTTTGGAAGATAAGGAAAGAGACCCTTCCAACCGTTGCCGGCATGAGAAAATCCGGCACTACCGCAATAATAGAGGATATCTGCTTCCCGATAAATATGCTTGCAGATGCAGTTATAGACCTGAGAGAGGTCTTTGACAGGAACGGATACTCCGATGCCGTAATATTCGGTCACGCGCTTGAAGGCAACCTGCACTTTATGTTCAACCAGGATTTTCAGAAAGCATCTGAAGTGGTGAGATACAGCAAGTTTATGGATGACATTGCCAATATGGTTGTTGACAAATATGACGGTTCCCTAAAAGCCGAGCATGGAACAGGAAGGAATATGGCTCCATACGTGGAGAAGGAGTGGGGAGAACAGGCGTATCATCTTATGAATGAGATTAAAGATATATTCGATCCGCTGCATATACTAAATCCCGGTGTAATAATAAATAAAGATAAAGAGGCGCATATAAAGAACCTTAAACCGTGTCCGGCAGTAAAAGAAATTGTGAACAAGTGTATGGAATGCGGCTTTTGTGAGGGTACATGCGTTGCAGAGGGACTAACACTCTCTCCAAGACAACGTGTGGCAACATTCCGGGAAATGGAGAGACTGAAACAGACGGGAGAGGCCCCTCATATTGCAGCAGAGATGCAGGAACAGTACAAGTATTGGGGAGATGAGACATGCGCGACAGACAGCCTTTGCGCACTAAAGTGCCCGGTTAAGGTAGATACAGGCAAACTCATAAAGGAGTTACGTCACGAAGGGCATTCGGAGAAGGCTGAAAAAATCGCTCTAAAGATAGCAGACAATATGAGCAAGGTTACCGGAGCTATGAGGGCAGGACTTAATGTTGCGTATGCCGGTAGAATACTGTTTGGAAAGAGAGTGTTTGGAGCAATGGCATCTGCTGCCAGAGCTGTATCATTGAAAACCATTCCAATGTGGAACGAATACTTCCCTAAGGGTGCTCCAAAGATAAAATTTGATAATGTAGCATACAACAAAGCTTTGGAGAGTACAAATGAGAAGAAAGTTGTCTATTTTCCATCTTGCATAACAAGGAGCATGGGTGTAACAAAGAGATACTCATCTGAACCTGTAATAACGGCAATGACAGAGAAATTGCTAAAAAAGGCAGGATTCGAGATAATCTATCCAAAAGATATTAACAACCTCTGTTGTGGTATGGCATTCTCAAGCAAAGGTTATGTTGAAGCTGGAAAAGCCGCATCGGACAGATTGGAGAATGCACTTAAGGAGGCATCGTGCAACGGTAAATATCCAATACTATGCGATATGAGTCCATGCCTGTATACAATGCATGTAAACATGGATGAAAAGCTTAAACTATATGAGCCTGCACAATTCTTTATGGAATATGTAGTTCCTAATCTGAAGATTACAAAGACAGAAAGAAAGGTTGCCGTGTTTGCAGTATGCTCTGCAAAAAAACTTGGAGTTGACAATATGCTGTACGATCTCGCAAAACTCTGTTCAAATAATGTAGTTGTTATAGAGAGCAACTGCTGCGGTTTTGCCGGAGACAGGGGTTTTACCTATCCGGAACTAAATACGCACGGATTAAGGCATCTTAAAGAGCAGGTTTCTGATTGCACAGAAGGTTATGCTACAAGCAGGACATGTGAGATAGGTTTGTCGAGAAATAGTGGAATAACGTTTAAGTCTATACTGTATTTGTTAGATAAAGTATCGGAATAAATTAAAAGCCTTGAAAACCCAAGGCTTTTAATTTATTCCGACTTGCTGAATACCATAACAATACCCTCTTTATTATTAACCATTGTAAGTGTTTCACCATTGAGAGTGTATCTGTTAAGTTTTGCTAAAGCGTTCACATATTGGTCCTCAATCCCAAACGGGCAGGCCATCCTTGTCATCCCAACCGGATTAAGCGTAACAGCTCCATCCTCACCAACTTTGTAATCACCAAAATAGCTGTTGCAAGATGCGCATCCGGCCAACCTGGCACTATCTAAGAACGATACAGTAACCGTTGCCTCAACAGGAATGGTTACGGCAGATTCGGCAGTGTCAAATTTCTCTAATTTCCAGGTAGAATTTACCGGTATCTTTTCTGTCTTGGTTTTACACATTGTGAATACCATTATTGCAGCGATTGCAGCCGCTGTTGCTGTTAAAAATCTCTTCATATTGTATCTCTTTTAGATTTATCTATTCGGTTTCCAACCAGTTTATAGGTTCAATACCATGGGCGCAAAGATAATCATTACATTTTGAAAAATGTTTGCACCCGAAAAATGCACCTCTTGCAAGAGGGGAGGGGTGAGCTGCTTCCAAAACAAGATGTTTGGAGCTGTCAATCAAATCTCGTTTAGCCCTTGCAAAATTTCCCCAAAGCATAAACACTATGTGCTCCCGCTTATCAGACAACTGTTTTATAACAGCATCTGTAAAGAACTCCCAGCCTATCCTGCTGTGAGAAGCTGCAATTCCTGCCTGAACAGTTAGAGATGCGTTAAGCAGAAATACCCCCTGCTTAGCCCATCCGATAAGGTTTCCATCTCTACTGCCGGGAAATTCTGGATGGCCAAGATCTGAGGAGATCTCTTTGTAGATATTTATAAGAGACGGCGGTATCCTTATACCATGGGGAACAGAAAAAGACAGCCCGTGTGCCTGTCCGGGACCATGATACGGATCCTGTCCTAATATTACAACCTTCACCTTATTGAAAGGCGTGAGTTCAAATGCATTGAAAATCTCGCTTCCTTTAGGGTATATTATCTTATTTTGAGCCTTTTCTGTGTGTAAAAAGTTTGACAAAGATTTAAAATACTCTTTGTCAAACTCCTCTTTCAAAACCTTTTTCCATTGTGGATTAATCTTTACCTCCATGTAGAATAAAAGAATTTACAAATGTTAATTAAAGATATATGCAAGTACCTCATCTGCAGTCTTCACATATTTGAATGTAAGACCTTTTACATATATCTGTTTAATATCATTTATATCTTTCTCGTTCTCTTGTGAGAGGATAATGGTTGTAACGCCGGCCCTTTTTGCCGCAAGAATCTTCTCCTTTATACCTCCAACGGGAAGGACTTTCCCTCTTAAGGTCATCTCACCTGTCATTGCAATAGAAGACTTTACCCTTTTCCCTGTTAATGCAGAAGCCATTGCACTTACCATTGTGATTCCGGCAGACGGACCATCCTTAGGTATGGCCCCTTCCGGAACATGGATATGTATATCCTTGTTCATTATATCCTCGGGTTTAAGTCCAAGAAGCGCAGAATGAGATTTTATATACTGATAAGCAATGGTGATGGACTCTTTCATAACATCTCCTAAATTACCGGTAGATGTAAGATTTCCTTTGCCATTCTCAGTTATGCTGCACTCAACAAACAGAATCTCACCACCCATCTCTGTCCATGCAAGACCTGTAACAACCCCGGGAGCCTCATTACCTTTCTGTATATCGTGGAAATTTGTTGGCAAACCAAGAATCTCTTTAACATCCTTTACTCCAAGCGTAGCAGGCAATTCCTCATTCATTGCTATCTTCTTTGCAACATTTCTTGCAACTTTGGCAATCTGTTTGTCAAGTCCGCGCACACCGCTCTCTCTGGTGTACTCATCTATTATAGTCTCAATAGCAGCCCTGTTCAGCTTAAAGTTACTGCTGTTTAATCCGTGAGCCTCTCTCTGTTTTGGTACAAGGTAATCCTTTGCTATATAATACTTCTCCTCTGCCAAATAGCCGGAAACCGGTATCATCTCCATCCTATCCCTTAGAGCCGGTTGTATGGAGCCAGTATTGTTTGCCGTTGTTATAAAAAGCACTTTTGATAGGTCATAATCTTCATCTAAGTAATTGTCGTGGAATGTTGCATTCTGTTCCGGATCCAATACCTCCAATAGAGCAGATGAAGGATCTCCCTTGTAATCTGCACTCACTTTGTCAATCTCATCCAAAACTATTACAGGATTAGAGGTACCTGCTCTCTTAATAGCATGCATGATTCTTCCCTCCATTGCTCCAATATATGTTCTTCTGTGTCCCCTTATCTCAGACTCGTCGTGTAGGCCGCCAAGAGATATTCTCTCATATCTTCTGCCTAATGCTTTTGCTATAGATCTGCCCAAAGATGTCTTACCAACACCAGGAGGGCCGTACAGGCATAAGATAGGGGATTTTATATCACCCTTAAGTTTAAGTACAGCCAGATATTCTATTATCCTCTCTTTTACGGTTTCCAATCCGTAATGATCCTTGTCCAATACTTTTTGTGCATGTTTAAGATCTAAATTATCGGTAGAATACACGTTCCAAGGCAGGTCTACAAAAAACTCAAGATAATTAAGCTGTACATTGTAGTCCGGAGAGTTGATATTTGTTCTCTCTAATTTTGCCAACTCCTTTTCAAAGACAGCAGCAGTCTCCTTACTCCACCCCTTTCCCTCGGCCTTTTTCCTCAGCTCGTTAACCTCCTCGGCGTTGCTGTTCATACCCAATTCCTCTTGAATGGTCTTAAGCTGATTATTAAGATAGTATTCACGCTGTTGCTGGTCCATCTCGGATTTTACCTTCTGCTGTATGTCATCCTTTATCTTAAGAAGTTCAATCTGTTTATTGAGAATTTCAAGCAGCTTGAATGCTCTTTGCTTTATGCTGTTCTCCTCAAGAAGTACCATCTTATCCAATGGATTCTCCAATTCTAATCCGGATGCAATAAAATTGGTGAGAAACTCTATTCCCTCTATATTTTTTATTGCAAATGCCGCCTCCTGAGGAAGATGTGGTGATAACTTAAGAATATACAGCGAGTTATCCTTTATTGAGTCTGCAAGCGCATCAATGTCGTTGTCATCTTTACTAGGAATAGTATCAACAAGATTCTCTATTGTCCCAATTAGGTACGGCTCTGTTGATATTATCTCCTTAAGTGCAAAACGTCTGATACCCTGCAGTATGGCAGTGATTGTGCCGTCCGGCATCTCAATAAGTTTAAGTATTGTGGCAGATGTTCCAATATCATACAGATTTTTTCTTACAGGATCCTCCACCTCATTTACCTTTTGTGTCACGGTTCCTATGATTTTTGTAGACTTGTACATTGCCTTAACCAATTTCTTGGATTTATCCCTCCCTATGGTTATAGGTAGTACGGTACCGGGAAACAGCACTGCATCTCTCAGAGCAAGGATAGGCAAGGTTTCCGGTATCTCCATCTCGCTCAGATTTGATTTTCCCTCTATATTCATAATTGGAACTATATTAATCTCTCTGTTTTCTGCTTTGTTGAGTCTAAATTCAAAATCTTTCATTCTTTTTCTCTTCTATATTTTTTGAAGTGTATTTGTGTCGCATTTAACAAACCGTATTCATGCCATTATGTCATTTTTTTACTACAAAACGGGTAAAAAATGGTAATCCACCATTATTATAGCGACCTTAATCCATTTGTCAACCTTTGTGCCACTGTTTGGAGGTTAACTAAAATAGCGGAGCTTTTATGCCAAATATAAAGCTCCTGTAGCCTGTCTTGTTTATTACGTAACCACAGTTAAGAATGATATCATAGTATGTAAGGAGGTCTATACCGGCCCCTATTCCGCATAAAAAAGAGTTGCTGTAGCAATTGTCACGAACATTGTAGCTGTTGTAGGCGTATCCCATCTCAAACAGCACCTTTCCATACATGGTAAAGTGTATATGCGAGAATTTGCTCAACCTGCTGAACCATCTCAGATAAAAGTCCTTCCTTGGCAATATAAGATACCTCACCGTATTGTTATGTGTTACAAAACTTTGCCCGTCTATTACAAAAAGATCGTATGTAGTCATTGCAATCTTGCTGTCACCTATTGCCCTGTCGTATATCCAGGCATTGTCTGTCTTTGCCGATATGCCGCCCTTGAAATCAGAACTATAGTACCATCTCCCTCCCAATGGCTTGTAATATTGTAAATTAGCTGTTATTTGGCCATATCTGAACGGATTGTTTATTGCTATATCCGCCCTGCCCTCCAACTTGGCATAGAAGCCGTTTGTGGGGTATGTTCTATAGTCCCTTTGGTCATACTCGTATGAATAGGTAAATTTTAACCTGTTCATTATTGTAACATCTGAACCCCAGTAATCTCTGTTTACGATCAATATAGTGTCGTTGATAAGATTATGACTGAACTCAACTCCAAAATTGTGTCTTTTTCTTATGTTGTGCCTATATGTATAGGTAAGGCCGGCTCGCCAGTTCTTTTCCATGTAATTGTTGGATTTAAAAGATACAGGTTTATTTTTCTCTGTGTAGCACTCAGCGGATTTAGTTTTCAGGTAGCCTAAGTCAAATCCTAAAAAATGCTTCCTGTATTTATCTACCGCAATATTTGTATAAGAAAAATTCAGTCCCTTTTTAAATCCCATTTTTCCCGACAAAGTAACTTTATGCCCCAATCCTAAAAAGTTTTGAGTAGTCATCCCATAACCGATTGTAATGCGGTTCATGTCAAATTTGTTTACCCATGAGCTCATGTTCCTGTCTTCAAAGACAATATCCAAATGTGGCCAATAGTACCACCTCTCTGTTACGGTAATGTTAAGAGAGACTGCATCGGCGCCATTGCCTAAGTTAGATATTCCCTGCGGTTTTTCGTAATGATAGAGAGAATCGGATGTGTAAACATATTTTTTAGCGGTAAGCGTATCCCTGCTGTAGGTTATGCAGACCGTGTTAAAGAGAGATGTATTGTTAAGGTTCTCTTCAGAGATTTTTATCTGCTTTTCCAACGTACTTATGTTGTAGGTCTTACCAGTCTGAATACTTATCTCTCTGTTGATTACATTATAAGATGTATGTTTATTGCCGTAAACATTAATGTTGGATATATAATAATCTTGTGCCGCTACCCGAATTAAATTAGTGCAAAGCAGAACTACTATACAAATATATTTAAGACATCTAAGCATGACCCAAAAATAGTTAAATAAGCTTAAAAAGAGAAATTTTTAAAAAAAAATGAAAAATTTTGATAATCATTATGATAATTAAAAATATTGGTGTATTTTTGTCACCCCAGAATAAATAATAACATTTTAATACATAATATTATGACTAAGGCAGATATAGTTAATGAGGTTGCTAAAGCAACAGGTATGCAAAAGACAGACGTTCAGAATATTGTTGATCGTTTTATGGAGGCTGTTAAGGACTCTTTAGCAAACGATAATAATGTATATCTTCGTGGTTTTGGTAGTTTCATCATTAAGAAACGTGCTGAAAAGACAGCCAGGAACATCTCTAAGAATACTACTTTGATTATTCCTGAGCACAATATCCCTTCATTCAAACCTGCTAAGGTTTTCATGAATAAAGTGAAACATAACGTTAAATAGTTAACTGATATAAAATTTTTAATTATGCCAAGCGGAAAGAAAAGAAAGAGACATAAAATGTCTACTCACAAGCGTAAAAAACGTCTTCGTAAGAATAGACATAAGAAGCGTAAATAGATGATCTATTAACCGGAGGAAACGTTGTTACAGATTCTCGGTTAGTAGTGAGTCTGTTAGGTTTCCCTCAATAAAGCGCTACAGCCTCCCGAAATCCAAAGATATTTCTAAAAGGAGTGCGTGGCGCTTAATTATTTTAAGACTAAATACAGATGGAGAAAGATTTAATTATTGATGTAGGTGTTGAAGAGGTCTCCATTGCTCTGTTAGAAAACCATAGATTGGCAGAGTTGAATAAGGAAAAAATGAATGTTTCCTATTCAGTTGGGGATGTCTATTTAGGACGAGTCAAAAAGATAATGCCAGCTCTTAACGCCGCATTTGTAGACATTGGGGATGATAAAGATGCTTTCATCCACTATCTGGATCTTGGTCTGAACTTTAAAACATTTGATTATTTTGTAAAACAACTTAATCCCAACAGGGATGTGAGATGTTTCTTCTCCAATCTTAAGACCTTCCCTATATTAGAGAAAGAGGGAAAGATTGGCGATGTATTAGAGGTTAACCAACCTGTTGTTGTACAGATTGTAAAGGAGCCTATTTCAACAAAGGGATCGAGACTTACAGCGGAGATCTCCATAGCGGGAAGAAATCTTGTTCTGCTACCATTTGCAGAGAAGGTGAGTATATCTCAAAAGATCTCTTCAAAAGAGGAAAAAAAGAGATTGGAGAGATTGGTATATTCTATTTTGCCCCAGAATTATGGCGTAATAATAAGGACGGCTGCTGAGGGCAAGAAAGCTGCAGTCTTAGATGCAGAACTTAAATCTCTTATAAAAAAATGGGAAGATTCCTGGTCTAAGCTTGTATCCAAAAAAACTCCTCAACTGCTCTTTACAGAGAACAGTAGAACGACAACTATATTAAGGGACCTCTTGAATGATTCATTTACAAATGTTTACGTAAATGATGAAACTGTTTACGAGGAGATCAAAGATTACGTTAATAAAATCTCTCCTGAACAGGAAAAGATAGTAAAGCTCTATAAGGGAGATACGCCTATTTTTGACAATTTTGACGTAACAAAACAGATAAAGGGTGCTTTTGGAAAAGTGGTTCCAATAAAACAGGGAGCCTATATTGTAATGGAACACACCGAGGCGCTTTTTGTTGTAGATGTCAATAGCGGTATAAGGGCCAAAAACGGTATAGGGCAGGAGGATAATGCATTTGAAGTTAACCTGCATGCTGCTGATGAAATTGCAAGGCAGCTTAAGTTGAGAGATATTGGCGGAATTATTATAATCGATTTTATAGATATGGATAGTTCCGAACACAGATTGAAACTCTACAAACATGTTCAAGAACTTCTTGCAAGCGACAGAGCAAAGCATAATGTCTTGCCACTTACCAAATTTGGATTGATGCAGATAACACGGCAACGTGTAAGACCTGCTACGGAGATTCAGGTAAATGAAAAATGCCCAATGTGTCACGGTACAGGTGAAATAACACCAAGCATACTTATAGACAAGACATTGGAGCGTGAGTTAGCATATTTTACCAAAGAAAAAGAGATTAAGAGCTTTGTGCTGATAACAAATCCTATTTTAGAGGCTTATCTTAACAAAGGCTTTTTTACAAGTATAAGAAAAAACTGGTGTAAGAAATATAATTGCAAAATAGTCATTCAGACCAATACCGACTATGCTTTGCTGCAATATCAGTGGCAGGACAAAGAGGGTAACAAGATAGAGTAAATTAAGGGGCATCGGCCCCTTAATTTATTTATATGCTCTTTTCATTTTCTTTTTTATCTCCTCTGTACAGAGGTTGCCCATACTGCCTTTATGTGTATATACCGGGGTATCCCTATGTTTGAATTTACCGCAATTTACTTCAATCCCTACCTCTCTGTATGCATCCCTAAAAGGCATACCGTTAAGTACTCGTCTGTTAACCTCTTCAACTGTAAATAGATATTCGTATTTTGAATCATTAAGAATATTCTCATTCACTTTGGTATTCTTTAGAAGATATGTTGCCATGTATAATGATTTATGCATCATTTCAATGGCCGGGAACAGAATATCCTTTAAAAGTTGGTAATCCCTATGATAACCGTTTATCATATTTGTTGTAAGCAATGAGATCTCGTTCTGAACACTCTGTATCCTGTTACAGTTGCCTCTTATTATCTCCCATACATCTGGATTCTTCTTGTGCGGCATTATACTGCTACCAGTGGTTAATTTGTCGGGAAGCGAAATAAAACCAAAATTAGGGCAGATGAAAAGAATATTGTCTGTTGCTAACCTGTTGATTGTAGTTGCAAGCAGGCTCATTGCAGATGCTATTGCTTTCTCACATTTCCCGCGGCTCATTTGTGCTGCTACAGAGTTGTAATTCAGCGTGTCGAACCCTAATATATTAGTGGTAAGGTCTCTGTCTAAAGGGAATGAACTGCCATAGCCTGCCGCTGAGCCAAGAGGATTCTCGTCTGCAATCCTGTATGCCGCAGAGAGCATAATCATATCGTCTGTAAGTGCTTCTGCGTATGCACCAAACCACAATCCGAATGAAGAGGGCATTGCTATCTGTGTGTGAGTGTAGCCGGGCAGAAGAATATCTTTATATCTCTCGCTAAGCTCCTGCAGCAGATTGAACAGCTCCAATACCTCACTTTTCAGCTTTTTAATTTCATCCTTAAAAAACAGTTTGAGATCTACAAGTACTTGGTCGTTTCTTGAACGTCCGGAATGGATCTTCTTTCCAAGATCTCCAAGCTTTGATGTGAGCATTATCTCTATTTGGGTGTGTATATCCTCTACATCGTCGGCGAGCTTGAAACTTCCTTTCTCAACCATCTCCAAAATTTTTTTCAATTCGTGGGAAAGTAGATTGAACTCCTCCTCCTTGAGCAGTCCTATCTTTGTAAGCATCTCTATATGAGCCAAAGACCCAATAATGTCATATTTCGCTAATCTTAAATCCAAGATTCTGTCGTTGCCAACTGTAAACTCTTCAACTATATCTTCGGCTTTTGTGCCTTTGTTCCATAATGTACTCATAACTGTTGTTAGATTAATTTGTTAATCTCATTAATGTACTTTGTGTAAAGTTCAATTCCCTGCTCAATCTCTTCTATTGCGATATACTCGTCTGCCTTGTGGCTCCTTGCGGAGTCTCCGGGACCGGCCTTTATGGCGGCAATATCCAACCTCATCCAATCTGAAGTTGTAGGGGAGAGGAAGCTTTTCAGACCAATCAGACTTCCTGCTCTCAGGAGCAGTTTACCGTAGTAATCCTCTTGTGGAGTAACTGATGTCTTGTTGTTAAGATTTCTTGCAACGACCCTGCTTTGCAATAAATCGCTTATTATTTGAACAAGTTCTATGTTACTGTAACACTCTGTTGTTCTTATATCTACTGTGAAGCGTGCCTCTGCCGGTACAATATTGTGCACGGTACCGCTGTTAAATATTGTTGTGGTCATCTTAACGTCTCCAAAAAGAGGAGAACGTTTTGGAAAGGTGAGTTCTCTAAGTCTGTTGATATCATCCATCGCCTTATATATGGCGTTTTCACCCTCATCTCTTGCTGCATGTCCGGCCTTACCCTCTGCAACACAATCAATTACAAGAAGCCCTCTCTCTCCAACAGCCATCTCTGTTTTTGTTGGTTCACCTACAATGGCAAAATCCGGATATCTGAATGATTGATTCACCCTTTCCCAATCCCTGAATTTTTGGAGTACCAAGGTTAATCCTTTGCTGCCGCTCTTCTCCTCCTCTGCAGAGAGTACAAGAATAAGATTAATTTGATGCGCCTCTTCAATATTGCTTTTGCTCATGTAATGATCTTTGCAGTTTAAATAGTAATTTAGAGCAGAAGTTACCATACAGACAACGCATCCACCATCATCGTTTGAGCCAAGGCCGAAAATCTTGTTATCCTTTATGAACGGCTCAACAGGGTTAAAACTGTAATCTTTTGCCGGTGGTACAGTATCTATGTGAGAAACCATGAGCAGGGTGGGGGAGTCTGTATACAACATTGCCGGCAATAGTATAAGGTTATTCCCTATCCTCTCTATTTTAAATCCGTTCCTCTCCTTATATTCCCCAATCACCTTTATAAGGTAGTCTGCCCTGTTACTCTCTCTGCATGTAAGAGATTCAATAGCTATCATCTGCGTGAGCAGTTCAATTGCAAAAGAGCTGTTTAATTGTTGCGATTGCATATTTGCATTTTGACGGGTGCTGTTAATTCTATAATTTGAGAATGGTCTCCTTATCGTTAAGAAGGTTCTCTGCATTCTTTATTATTACCCTGTTTACACCGTTATTCAGAGCATTAAAGGCATTGTCCATTTTTGGAATCATTCCGTCTGCAATAATCTTTTCCTGTAGTAGAGTCCTGTACTCTTTAGAGGTAATCAAAGGTATTACAGATGAATCATCATTCTTGTCATACAACACACCGTCCTTCTCAA
The DNA here is from genome assembly GCA_900544815.1 of uncultured Bacteroidales bacterium. GTDB lineage: Bacteria > Bacteroidota > Bacteroidia > Bacteroidales > UBA932 > Egerieousia. Next base: position 21,129 of record UQWT01000022.1, read on the forward strand.
AGCAGTAGATAAGATCTACATTAAAATCCTTTGTCATTGCAACTGCTATTGCAGATGCCATTGTATCTGCATTGGTATTGAGCAGGGTACCGTTGGAATTATGTGTTATTGCGCAAAAGACCGGAACCATCCCCCTGCCAAGCAATTGTTCAAGGAAAAGGGTATCTATCTTATTTGCATCTACGTCGCCAACATATCCCCAGTCCATATTTGGGTCCTCTCTTTTTACTGCAGGAACAACACCTCCGTCTGCGCCGCATAAACCTATGGCATTAGTTCCGTATCCTTGTAGTTTTGCAACAATCTGCTTGTTTATAAGTCCTGCGTATAACGAGGTTACCAGCCTTAACGTCTTTTCATCTGTTACCCTTCTTCCATTAACCATCTTAACCTCTATCCCAAGTTTTGGGGAGATCTGAGATGCTATCTTGCCACCTCCATGTATTAAAATCTTTGGCCCCTGTATTTTATGGAGCTTTAACAGGAACTCATCCAATTTAAGTGGCTCATCTACCACGTTTCCACCTATTTTAACAATTGTAAGTTTCTTCATGCTATCAAAATGTTCTATATGTAAAAATATTATCTATTGCTCAGTAGTATCTCTTTTATTACTGTCTGTGCAGAAACTACTCTGTTGGCAGCCTCCGGAATGACTATAGAGTTTCTACTCTCGATAACCTCATCTGTAACTATCATATTCCTTCTTACAGGGAGGCAGTGCATAAAGTACGCATCATTTGTAAGTGACATTTTTTTGCTGTCTACTGTCCATGAGGTATCTGTATTTATTACTTTTCCGTAGTTTTCGTCAGAAAAGGCAGACCAGTTTTTGGCGTAGATGAAATCGGCTCCGTCAAAAGCCTTATCTTGATTATACGTAATGGTAGCTCCTTTTGTAAATTGCGTAGATAACTCATACCCCTTTGGATGTGTGATTACAACCTTATAACCCGCTGCAACTGCCCATTGTGCAAATGAATTTGGCACAGCTTGAGGAAGTGCTTTTGGATGCGGAGCCCATGTAAGAACAACTTTAGGATTTGCCTTTTTCTTGTACTCCTCTATTGTAATTATGTCTGCAAATGCTTGCAAAGGGTGTCCGGTGGCTGCCTCCAAACTTATTACAGGTTTACTGCTAAGTTTTACAAACTGCATAAGGATCTTTTCTGTATAGTCATCTTGTTTATTTTCAAATCTTGCAAAACTCCTTACACCTATTATGTCGCAATAACATCCCATAACCGGAATGGCTTCGAGCATGTGTTCTGGTTTATCACCGTCCATAACAACACCTCTTTCCGTTTCTAACTTCCATGCCCCTTGGTTTATATCCAATACCATAACATTCATTCCAAGGTTCATGGCTGCTTTTTGGGTGCTGAGTCTTGTTCTAAGGCTTGAGTTAAAGAATATAAGCAGAATTGTTTTGTTTTTGCCCAAATCACAGTCTGCAAAAGGATTGGCCTTAACATACATTGCTTTCTCTAACATCTGCCGGAGATTCTCTATATCGTGTACAGATAAAAAATTTCTCATTGTTTCAAATCTTATAAGAATACCTCTATTATATACTTTATCCTAATTTCAAACACCGTTTCAGTGCTGCAATAAAGATGTCAACCTCCTCTTTGCTAATACACAAAGGTGGTAACAGCCTAATTACATTTTTACCTGCCCCACCGGTAAAAATATTCTCATTGAACAGTAGCTGGTCTCTAAGGCCTTGATGTTCTGGCTCCATCTCAATGCCAATCATAAGGCCAATACCTCTTATCTCTTTAAAAGGGGATTTCCCATTCTCTTTTATGTATGCCTCTGCAGCTTTATTCAGTTCATCTTTTAGATATTTGCCAATTATGCCGGCATTTTCTGTCAGTTTCTCTTTTACCAGTACTTTTAGGGTGGAGAGGGCCGCTGCGCAGGCAAGGTGATTCCCTCCGAATGTGGTTCCCAACATACCGTACACAGGTTTTATTTGGGGCGAAATTATTATTGCACCCATAGGAAACCCGTTTGCAATTCCTTTGGCCATTGAAACGATATCTGCTTTGAGGGGCTCTCCATTATATGTTACATGCTGATGTGCGTAAAATTTTCCGCTTCTTCCGTATCCGCTTTGTATCTCATCTAAAATAAGAAGGGTGCCGGTTTGTGTACATAGCTCGCGTGCTGCTGCAATAAATTCATTATTAGGGACATATATTCCTGCTACACCTTGTATTCCCTCTATAATGAATGCTGCGTACTCTTTGGTTTCCAACTCTCTTTGCAGCTCTGCTATATTGTTCAGCTCAATGAATTTAATGTTCCCATTACAGTTGAAAGGTGCTTGAATATTTGGATTATCGGTAGCCTCTACCGCTCCGCTTGTACGACCATGAAAAGCCTTTTTTACAGCAAGAATCTTCTTTCTTCCTGTATGGAAGGAGGCAAGTTTCATTGCATTTTCATTGGCTTCTGCTCCGCTGTTGCACAAAAAGAGAGAGTAATCCGGGTAGCCGCATACCTTACCCAATCTCTTAGCAAACTCTTTTTGTAGATTGTTCTTTACAGCATTTGAGTAAAATCCTATTTTATTAAGTTGCTCTGTTATGCCGTCTATATATTCCGGATTTGAATGGCCTATGCTTATTACGGCATGTCCACCATAAAGATCTAAATACTCATCTCCTTTATTGTCCCATATTTTGCAACCTTTTGCTCTTACGGGTTCTATATCCCATAACGGGTAAACATCAAATAAATTCATCTTATAATTACTTAACTAATATTAAATAAGCGTATCTAAAATGCAGATGGTTTAAGACGTAATCCGCAATCTCTTGGGAATCCGTACATTAAATTCATATTCTCAACAGCCTGCCCCGATGCTCCTTTTACAAGGTTGTCTATTACAGAACTTATATGCAGGTATTTGCCATGTTTCTCCAAATGAAGAACAGCTTTGTTCGTATTTACAACCTCTTTTAGGCTTACAGTTTTCTCCTTTATAAATACAAACGGCGAATCCTTGTAATAGTTTGTGTACAGCTCATCCAATTCATCTTTGCCAAGATCGCATTCGGTGTAAATTGATGCGAATATTCCCCTGGTAAAATCACCGCGCATTGGTACAAATGTAATTTGAGGTGTGATGCCCTGCAGTCTGCATATAGTGCGTTTAATTTCACTAAGGTGCTGATGCTCAAATAATTTATAAATGGAGATATTATTATCTCTGTAACTGAAATGGGTGGTACTACAGGGGCTTTTTCCTGCTCCGGTAGAACCTGTTATACCTGTTACGTGCACTTCGTTTACAAGCATTTTCTTTGATGCTAATGGTGCTATTGCTGTTTGTATGGCAGTGGCAAAACAGCCCGGATTGGCTACATTTCCTGCCATTTTTATCTCATCAGCAAACGTGTCAGCCAAACCATAGACAAAGTCTCTGCCCCCATAGTGCGGCTCAATCCTAAAATCATTGCCAAGGTCTATAACGGATACTTTGTCGGGAAGCGGAGTCTTGTCTAAAAACTCTCTTGATACTCCATGCCCCAAGCAGAGAAACACCAAATCTGTATCGGCAGCGGGCTCTGTTGAGAAGAGCATATCTGTCTCTCCCAAGAGGTCTGTGTGAATATCAGACAGCTTTGTGCCTGCAGATGTAGTGCTTAAAACAGAGGTGATGTTTGCACATGGGTGATTGAGCAATATCCTTAAAAGCTCTCCTGCAGTGTAGCCGGTTCCCCCCGCAATACAGATGTTTACTTTGTTGTCTTTCATTTATTGTTGTTGTTCGTTTACCGCATAGAAAATCTTTAACGGATTGGCCATCACTTTGGTAAACCCAACTACGTCACGTCCCGTGTAAGATTTGTTAAGTTCACCGTATTCGCCAAATTTTGAGGACATTAAATCGTGAGCACTTCTGCATCCCAATACAAAGAACGAATATGGCCTTAGTAATACATCAACCTCTCCGGTTACATTTTGTTGAGTGCTTTCTAAGAATGCCTCCATATCCCTTGCAACAGGATCCAGGTATTGAGCCTCGTGCATGAGCTGCCCATAATAGTTTGAAATCATCTCTTTCCAATACAGTTGGTTCTTTACAAGTACGTGCTTTTCAAGAAGATGGTGAGATTTGATTATAATAAGAGGTGCAGCTGCCTCAAACCCTACACGTCCCTTTATTCCAATGATGGTGTCGCCAACATGCATATCTCTTCCAATTCCGTATGGGGCTGCAATCTCCTCCAATTTTTTAATAACCTCAACAGGTTGCATTTTTACCCCGTTCAGCGAGCATGGCTCACCCTTTTCAAAGCCAACAGTAACCTTCTCCTCCTTTCCGTTAAGATGCTCTGCTACATGGTGAATATAAGCCTCTTCGGGCAGATACCCATCTGAGGAAAGTGTCTCAACGCCGCCAATGCTTGTCCCCCATATTCCTTGATTTATTGAGTATTTGCTCTTCTCCCAACTATAATCAAAGCCATGTTTTGCAAGATAATCAATCTCCTCCTTTCTGCTAAGAGCAAGCTCTCTTATTGGGGCAATTATCTTAACTTCAGGTGCAAGAATCTCAAAAACAATATCAAATCTTACCTGATCATTTCCCGCACCTGTGCTTCCGTGTGCAACATACTCTGCACCAATTTTTTTTACATGTTCAAGAACTGCAAGCGCCTGAAAAATCCTCTCTGAACTTACAGAAAGCGGATAAGTGGAGTTTTTTAGAATATTACCAAAAATCAGATATTTAATCCCCTTGTTGTAGTAGGTATCTACAGCATTTATGTTTGTATGGCTTGCTGCACCTAATTTAAGTGCACGCTCTTTTATCTTCTCCTCCTCTTCCTTGCCAAAGCCACCCGTATTCACCATAACAGTGTGAACCTCAAGATTTTTCTCATTTTTTAGATATGGAACACAAAATGATGTGTCCAATCCGCCGCTAAAGGCCAATACAACTTTCTCTTTCATGATAGGATATTTATTATAGTTATTATTTTCTTCCCGACAATTAATTTCCTTTACCATAATTTTGCATGATGGGCTGCTTTTGCAATAGGCTGCAACCCTTTCTTAAGATATTTAAGCAGGGTGGAGTCGTCCGTCTTGACAGGTTTCTCATTTTCTTTGTGTTCTGCCGGGTCATACAATAACCCGGTGCAAAGGCACATTTTTCTGTTGTTACGCTCTAAAATATCATAATTTTTACATCCCTTGCAACCCCTCCAGAATTCATCGTCATCTGTAAGTTCGGAGAACGGAACAGGCCTGAATCCAAGTTGCGAGTTTATTTTCATTACTGCAAGCCCTGTTGTAATGCTAAAGATCTTTGCATACGGGTACATCTTTCTTGAAAGGTTGAAGATCTCCTGTTTAATCCTCTTGGCAAGTCCTGTCTTTCTAAATTGATGCGCTACTATAAGGCCGGAGTTTGCCACAAATTTTGTATGGCTCCATGTCTCTATATATGAGAAACCGGCAAATGAACCATCCTCTGCAATTGCAATTACTGCTTTATGGTCCCTCATCTTCTCTTTGACATATTCTGGACTTCTTTTTGCTATCCCTGTGCCTCTTTCCTGAGCCGAAACAAATACTAATTCGCAAATCTCTTCTGCATATACAGCATGACTTTCGTCTGCGACATAAATGTTTACTTTCATCCTATAAATTAATGTTACATTGGCTTATGCAGCCGCATAAAATGAAATCTTCCTAACGAACCATCCTTGTTGCTTGCATAGTATAACAGATATGATATACCTATACAAACACAAAGTTCTACCGTTATGTGCTATGATAATATTTTTTAATATGGAGTCCTAAGAATTCATGAATATTGCAAGCTTTAATCCGGCCGCAACATCCACTATATTCGGACGAGTGAGTATGCAGCAGAGGCGTGGCGTCGGACATGCCACATTCCAAAATTAACCATTATGTTTTCCTCTCTGTTGTACATTACTTAGATTTTACGATTGCAAATGTAAATAGATTCTTCATTTAGCAACAATTTTTTTTTATTTTTTTTTAAATCTTCTACTTTAGATACCTATATATAAGCTCGTGTAAAAATTGTTTCAAAATTATTACGACATATAGCTTTGGCGTTAGCATTGGCATTAGCGTTAGCTTTGGCTGTTTTTAGGGTAAAGAAAGCTTTGTCTGATAGAATGATTTTTAACTATAAACTCAAAACAAAGCCAATGACGTTTACTTTAGATTTTTACTTATCTAAGTAA
>UQWT01000023.1 GCA_900544815.1 uncultured Bacteroidales bacterium
CGATATGAGAAATGTTACCGAAAAGGGAAAGATTCCTGCTCCGGATTCAACATTCAGATTTTTGAACGTTGCCTACCCTTGTCTTAACGAGAAACAGCTTGCAATCGGTGAGACAACAACTGTTGGAAAGAGAGAGTTGCGCAATGAGGAGGGCATGTTCTATATAGAGGAGCTTGAAAGAATTGCACTTGAGAGATGTACAAATGCACGCGATGCAATAAGACTTATGGGCGAACTTGCAGAAAAATATGGTTATGCAGATTATGGCGAGTGCCTTACAGTTGCAGATAAGAATGAGGTTTGGCATTTTGAGATTTACGGAACAGGCAAACCTGTTGTTGATTCTGTTGCTTTAAAGAAGGGCAAAAAGGTAAAACCATCTCCATACGACAAGCCGGGTGCTCTTTGGGTAGCTCAAAGAATTCCGGATGACCACGTTGGTGTATCTGCCAACATTCCAAAGATTGGTGTTGTAGACTTTAATGACCCGGAAAACTTTATGTACGGCTCAGACCTAAAGGCTCGCGTTCAGCACATGGGACTTTGGGATGGCAAGAGCGAGTTTAAATTCTACAAAATGGTTTCGTTAAGCAAACCATTCTCATACAGAGAATTCTTTGTGCTTAACACATTGGCCCCATCTCTAAAATTAGACTTTAACGCAGAGGAAATTCCTTTCTCTGTAAAGCCCGAGGTAAAGGTTTCTCCTGAGATGATGTTCAAGTTCTACAGAGAGACATACGAGGGAACAGATTGGGATCAGGTTAAGAATCTTGGAGTTGAGGTTAAAAGATCAAAGAAGGACGCAGATGGCAAGACCATAAACTATAAAGAGACTGTAAAACCTATTTCTACATTCATGAGTGCAGATATGCGTTCTCTTCTTAACTCTCTAAAGCCCGATGTCACAAAGATGATTCGTACAATTGCTGTTATCCAATGTTCATATTCTCACATTATTCAGCTTAGGAATTGGCTTCCCGACGAAATTGGTGGTGTAGCCTACTTCTCATTTGACAACCCTGCTCAAAGCCCGCGTATTCCTATCTATGCCGGAGCTACCAAGCTTCCCGATGGATTTGATGTTTGCGGACAGCACAGATACAGGGACGATGCAGCTATATGGGCATACAGACAGGCTAACAGAATCGCCACAATCTACTGGGACAAGACAAGAAAACTTGTAGAGGATGAGGTAGCTTATTATGAGGAGTATATGAGAACTGTTCAACCTCTTATAGAGGCAAAGGTTGCAGATCTTCTAAAAGCCGGCAAGCAGGCTGAAGCAGAAGAGTTTATAAACAAGACTACCGCAACCATAGCTAATGCCACTTCAAAATCTTGGAGTGATTTGAAAGAGAAGTTATTGATGGTGTTTGTCCGCAGCATGTAAAAACCTTTTCCGTAAGCCTATTTGGCGTTAGCATTTGCGTTGGCATTGGCTATTTTTAGGGTAAAGAGAGTAAAGAGGGTTTAAAGTTAAAGCCAAAGCTAAAGCCAAAGCCAAAGCATGTTACATGGCGAGGAGAAACTGCGCGACAGCAGATAAGCAAAAAATATAGGCGACCAAAAATTTGGTCGCCTATATTTTACTTCGTTAGCACTATCTTAAAAGTTATCTACATGAACCTCAAAGTAAGCCTGAGGGTGATCACAAACAGGGCATTTGTCGGGAGCCTTCTCTCCTACTACAATATGACCGCAATTACGGCATTCCCATACCTTAACCTCGCTCTTTGCAAAAACCTCCTGCATCTCAATATTCTTTAAAAGAGCACGATAACGTTCCTCATGGCGTTTCTCAATAGCAGCCACCATACGGAATTTCTTTGCAAGCTCTGTAAAGCCCTCTGCCTCGGCTGTCTTTGCAAAACCTTCATACATATCTGTCCACTCGTAGTTCTCACCGGCAGCAGCAGCCTCAAGATTAGCAGCTGTGTCACCAATACCGTTAAGCTCTTTAAACCAAATCTTTGCATGCTCCTTCTCGTTGTCTGCAGTCTGTTGGAAGATTGCAGAGATCTGCTCAAAACCATCTTTTTTGGCACGGGAAGCAAAATATGTATATTTATTACGAGCCTGGCTCTCGCCGGCAAAAGCAGCCTCAAGATTTTTCTCTGTCTGCGTACCTGAATATTTAGTTGACATAACTCTTATTGTTTTATAAAGTATTATTTCGGCAAATATATATCAATAATCTATCCCTTGTAACTTTGTCAACAGACAATTTATCGAATTGTTTGCTTACACGCAGCTTTTGATTTAAGAATAGCCGGCCCATAAGAGCAGCGTCATAAAACCAAGAAGCAGAGCATAAGTTGCCTGTAGTGTGCGTAAGGCATCTAATAAACCTAATTAGGATCCGGTATAGAATATAAATAAGTTTTAATATAAATGCCAAAGCCAACGCTAAAGCCAAAGCAATAAAATATTCTGCAAAATATTTTGAAAGGACTAAACGGTTACTTAACTTTGCGTAAGTCCTTATACGAACAGGGATGAGGACTTTTTTTATTTATTAACCCGGGGATGAGACCTACAACAATATAATATGGTCGCTGCCCCTTAAAAAACATTTCAGATGAGCAAATTGAATCATCCTGCCATCTTGGTCGTTGATATGCTTAACGACTTTGTTACCGGTGCTCTTACTTGCGACAGAGCAAAAGCCATTGTTCCTGCAACTGCAAAACTTTTAGATGCAGCACGTGCTGCCGGTGTTCCTGTAATTTTCTGTAATGATGCACATATTCCCGGCATAGACAGAGAGCTTAAGATCTGGGGAGATCACGCATTGGTCGGAACCAAAGGCGCAGAGGTAATTCCAGAACTTAACCTATGCAGCAAAGATTATGTTGTACCCAAACGCAGATACAGCGGATTCTTCCAGACAGACCTCGACATTCTTTTAAAAGAATTAGGCGTGCAGACTGTAATCATGACCGGTCTTCATGCTCACATGTGTGTAAGACATACCTCAGCAGATGCATTTTGCCTTGGATATGACGTAGTTGTAGCTAAAGAGGCAACTGATTCATTTACAGAAGAGGACTACAAAAACGGTTTAGCATACCTTAAACTATGCTACGGTGCAGATGCCTACACTAACGATGAACTTATTGCAATGTTCTAAGATTATATAGACATTTACCCTCTAAGCGGCGGTCAAAACCAATTGGCCGTCGCTTTTATTTTAGTAAACTTACAATAACACTCAGCCTCCCGACAAAACACCAATAAAAACTTTGTCGGGAAGAAAAATATAGAACAAACTAAACCTACATTGCAAATTAATTGTACCTTTGCAGATAGTAAAACATTTTACTATAAAGGTAATTACTTATTAAATCACATATTATGATATTGAACAAGCAGGTTGGCGTGTTTTTAAATTTTGTCCACAATAAATTTAAACAGTACGTTACCAGCATTTTTCAGCAGAAAGGGTACAATATTACTCCGGAGCAGTTCCTACTGATGGATGCGCTTTGGGACAACGGTATTTTATCTCAACAGCAGATTGCTGATATTATGCTTAAGGACAAGAATTCTGTTGTAAAACTCATAGATGGTTTAGAAAAGAAAGGTTTGGTTACAAGAGAGCCAGATCCTCAAGACAGAAGGCAGAATCTTATTAAAGTAACCGCTTCGGCCATAGAGATGAAAGAGGATGTTACAAACATTGCAATGGGGGCTGTAAACCTCATAATCAAGGATATTCCAAAACAGGAGCTGTACTTTTTCATAAAGGTTTTGGCAAAGATGGCTGAGAATATGACCGCCGAAGAGGATCTTGTGCAATTATCACAATTTGGGGAGGCAATTGCCGCCAATGCTGCGGCTGCCGGCCGTGAAAATATAGAAATATAGACTTATGGGAAAACTATACGACGAGCTCACATCTGATTACAGATTAAAGGAGGGGCTAAATGCCTGTATAAACTGCGGGACCTGCACAGCAATCTGTCCGGCAGCAGAGTTCTACCAATATGATCCAAGGCGTATTGTAGATATGGTACAATCCAAAGATGATGCAGTAATAGAGGAACTTCTTAACTCAGACACAATCTGGTATTGCGGAGAGTGTATGTCTTGCGTTACAAGATGCCCAAGAAAGAATGCACCCGGTCTTGTGATAATGGCACTTAGAAATATGTCCATGGCAAGGGGAAACTTTATCAACTCAGAAAAAGGAAGGCAGCAATACGCACTCACAAAGGTACTTACAGGCAATGTGCTCAATTACGGATACTGTGTTTATCCAAGAGTTTTTAAAGCGGAGCTACATCCAGAGGCCGGCCCCATCTGGGAATGGATTGAGAAGAATATGGATGATGTATATGCCAGAAACGGAGCAAATTTAGATGGCGAAGGGCCTGGTGCCCTAAGGAAGATTCCTCAAAGCGACTTGGACGAACTAAAGAGAATTTTTGATATAACAGGAGCAACGGAGAGAATAGAGAACGTAAACAGACTCTCAATGGAAAAGGCCAAAGAGTTGGGACTTTCAGAGGAGGAATACTTTATGAAGGTCTTTACAGAGTCTTCTAACAATCATTTCAACAACAATAACGAGGAGTAACAGATATGATATACGAAGGAAAAAAGAGAATTTGGAAAGATTATCAGAAGGATATTCCCGACGATCATTACTTTTATGTAAGAAGCTGTATAAGGCAGAGTTTCTTCCCTGCATCAGAAAAAACATTCTTGGATATCTGCAGAAACAAGTTGCACAAGGATTTCTTTGAAACAGAACATCATACAACGTGTGGAGGTATTGCATACCATTCAGATACAATTCCTCAAGAGACCGTAATGACCATAATTGCAAGGCAGTTTGCGCTTATGAAAAAATATGGTTATGAGAACTATGTATGCTCCTGCATAACCTCATTTGGTCTGTATACAGAGACTCTTGAGACATGGAGGGAATTTCCCGAACTTGAAGCAAAGATTGCAGACAATCTCTGGAAGAGCTGTAAATTGGAGTTCTCAAAGCCAAAGTATCTTGCACATGCCAGCGATCTAATCTACAAATTCCGCAACCTAATTGCGGAACAGGCCAAATTCAAATTGGTGAACAAGAATACAGGTGAGCCGTTAAGGGTTGTAGAGCATATTGGCTGTCACTATTCCAAGATGTTTCCCTCTAAAGGGGTTGGCGGAGCAGAATACCCTTACGTGCTCACAGGTATGGTAGAGGCATGGGGTGGAGAGGTAATAGATTACCCCGAGCGCAGGCATTGTTGCGGTTTTGGATTCAGGCAATACCTTGTAATGGCAAACAGAGGTTACTCGGTCTCTAACACTCACAAGAAGTTTGAAAGTATGGAGCCGTTTAAGCCCGATATGATAATTACCAATTGCCCGGGGTGTCCGTACTTTTTGGACAGATGGCAATATGTGATTGCAGAGATGGAGGGCAAGACATATGGCGAAAACGGCCATGGAATACCGGTATTTACATACGAAGAGGTTGCGGGTCTTGTATTGGGGTATAACCCTTGGGACTTGGGACTGCAGAATCACCAGATCGGGGTTGAGCCGCTTTTAGACAAGATAGGTATTCCATATAACCCTAACGAAAAATACAAAGGATTGAATGGTAAAGACTTGGGCATTCCACAAATGCCGCTGTCTATTCGTTAAACAGCTAATACTTATAAAATATGAATCATAAAAATGTAGTTGTTATAGGTGGCGGACCTGCCGGAATGGAGGCCTCTTCCCTATTGCACAGGATGGGAAACAATGTTATTTTGGTTGAAAGATGCGATAAATTGGGAGGTCATCTTGCAAAATGGGACAGGCTGTTTCCACAGGGCGTTAAAGCTATGGATGTTTTAACCCCACTTATGGAGAATCTAAGCGGAGTAAATTATTTTCTAAATACAGAGATTAATTCAATCAATAGGTTAGAGAAACAGTACAACGTAATTTTGTCAAACGGTGTAGCGATGCTTGCAGATTCCATACTCTTTACAACAGGTTTTGATCTTTTCAAAGCTGAGAAAAAAGAGGAGTACGGGTATGGAATATATAATAGAGTAATAACCAATGCAGATCTTGAAAACTATTTTAAAACCGGCTCAGATAAAAGAATAGAGCCCCCTCAAAGGATTGGGTTTGTGCATTGCGTAGGTTCAAGAGATGAGAAAGCCGGTAACAGACACTGCTCCAAAGTATGTTGTGCTACGGCAGTAAAGCAGGCATGCGAGATTAAGGAGAAATTTCCTAATGCAGAGGTTATCTGTTTCTATATGGATTTAAGAATGTTTGGCAGAGGATATGAAGACCTGTATCTTAAAGCTCAAAAGGAGTTTGGAATACGGTTCATTAGAGGCAGAGTGTCTGAGGTTGCAGAAAACATTGAACATAAACTTATTGTAAAGGCAGAGGATACTCTTAGTGCCAAACCGCTAAAGGTTACTTTAGATCTTTTAGTGCTTATGAGCGGTATGTGCAACTCCGTATCCGGTAAAGAGACTGCATCTCTCATTGGACTGTTACCCGCCGATGACGGATTCTTTGAAACAAAAGATTCAATTGCAGGAACTATCAACAGCTCCAAAGACGGTATCTTCTACGCCGGTGCAGCAACAGGGCCTAAAACTTTGCCGGAAACACTGAATGAGGCCAGAGCTGCAGCTCTTTCAATCAACAACTACTTAAATGCAAAGTATGATGAATAAGTTTGGTTATTCTCTCTCTCCTGCGTCTGTAATAAACTTAGACAAGGCAGACAGAACTAAATTCATGCTTTTAGCTAAATTAGAGCCCGACGTTAAAAAGTGTATGGCTTGCGGAAGTTGTACAGCTACATGTACTGCGGGTAAGTTTGTAAAGACATCGCTCCGCAGTGCAATACTCGCGCTACAGAACGGGCAGGAGGATAAGGCATACGACAATCTTAAGGGATGTATGTTATGCGGAAAATGCTCAATGGTATGCCCGCGAGGAATAAATACAAGACACCTTATTCTGTCTATTTTCAGGATGTACGATTTTAAAAAATAAGAAGCGAGTTGAATACTCTAATACTACTTTAGTAATTAATTTGAAACGATGAAAGAACGAATAATAGGCGGATATGACAATTTTGTACTTCCATTCATGATTGGAATAGTTTTTCTTATTGTCTACCTGCTGATAGGACTTATAAGGATAATAATCCACATACCGCCGCAGGACAGAAAAAAATATCTGCTCTCTCTTGTAACGCCAAGGATTATTTTAAAGAATATAAAGGATATAATATGCGATTGCCTTATTCATGTAAAGATCTATAAGAGAAAACCTCTGTTAGGATATATGCACGCCAGCATAGCTTTTGGATGGTTTATGCTTATTGTAATAGGGCATATTGAGGTTGCCCTTTACGCTCCTGAACGCAACGGAGTGCTTTACTATCCTGTGTTTTTCAGATATTTTGTCATGCAGGAGGGGGATGTTACGCTTAAAGGTGCATTTTTCTTCTTTTTAATGGATTTCTTCCTTCTTATGGTACTTAGCGGTGTTGCTCTTGCCATGTATAAACGTATACACTCTATTGCTCTTGGAATGAGAAGAACCACAAAACCAAGCCTTGCAGATAGAGTGGCGCTCTATTGCCTGTGGTCTATATTCCCTTTGAGGTTGCTTGCCGAGAGTTTTACTGCCGGCATAAGCGGAGGAAGTTTTTTAACAAAACCAATGTATTGGCTCTTTAACAGCTTCCTTACAAATGATGTTCACATCCTGCCAACATGGTGGGCATATTCAACCGTATTGGGATTGTTCTTTTTAGCTATGCCATTCAGTAGATATATGCATATTCCAACTGAGGCGCTACTTATTACGTTCAGAAATGCAGGTTTAAAAACCACAAAACCGCGCAAGGGCTTTGCAGAGGCAGAGATATACTCATGTTCAAGCTGCGGACTCTGTATAGATGCCTGCCCAATGAATGTTCAAAAAAAGAATCTAAAGTATTCTTCTGTATATTTCATTAGATTCTTAAGAAGACATAATACAAAGAAAATAAACGAGATAGCAGAAAAGTGCCTAATGTGCGGAAAATGTGTTGCACTTTGTCCTGTTGGGGTAAATTCATGTGACATAAAACGTGCTCAGCGTGCCACGGTATACAATAATTTGAAATACGATTACAGTTATCTGTCTCAGGCGCATCACCCTGCAGATAGCTCAGATAGCCCGATTGATACTACAAATGACACTGTAAAGGCTGCTGTCAAGACTAGTGCCCAACCTAAAATTCTCTATTTTGCAGGTTGTATGACACACAACACCCCATCCATAATAAAATCTATGGAGAAGATCTTTGAATTGTCGGGAAGCAGATATGTATTTGCAGACAAAGATGGTGGCGTATGCTGTGGAAGGCCGCTTCTTCTTGCAGGAAAGGTAGATGCTGCCAAAGAGGTTATTGAACGGAACACAGAGATGATAAAGGCCGCCGGATGTACTACCATTGTCCTCTCCTGCCCTATCTGCCTTAAAGTTATGAAAGAGGAGTATGATCTTAAAGGGATTACACTGCTGCATCATACACAATTCATAAACGACCTTATTACAGAGGGTAAGATAAAGGTAAAAAAAGGCATCGGCAGCATGGTATACCACGATCCTTGCGAACTTGGAAGAGGTTGCAGGATATATGATGAACCAAGGGCTGTTCTAAACAGAATTGGCGAACTTAAGCCTGTTGCGGCACAAAAGGCAGAGAGTATATGTTGCGGCGGCAGCTTGGGCAGTCTTACTCTCTCTTACGAAGACAGGACAAAGATTACCAAAAGTTCTGTAGAAAAATTAACGGCTAATAATCCCGACAAAATTGTAACAGCTTGCCCTCTTTGTCTTAAGACATTTAAAGATCAGGCTGAGATACCTGTTGTGGATATTGCCAAAGTAGTTGCTGATAATTTATGTTAAATTATAATTGAACCATGGAGATTGAACCTACGAAATTCAAACTGAAAAACTGTGAGACCAAAAGGGTTTTTGAGGATACCGGATGGCTTCTTTCAGACCCTGAATATGACAAACCATCCCTTATACGTGCTGTGTATGAAAAGAGACAGATAGAGTTTAAGGATGATAAATATGGTATATACAAATTTGCAGATTGGTTACCTATATGGCATACATTAAAGAATTCTGCTGCACCTGTTACCTATAAGAGTGAAAGGTTGGCTGCAGAACTTGGCTTGAATAACCTTTATATAACATTTTCGGGCTATTGGCCGGAAAAGGGGGCGAATATGCGTACAGCCTCTTTCAAAGAGACAGAAGCATACTCTGTATGCGCAAGGCTTCCTAAAGCCATGCTTGGCGGCTGTGGGCAAGATTCCAAAGTGCTTGTAGTAGCATCTGCAGGAAATACGGCAAGAGCTTTTGCACAGGTATGCTCAGACAATCATATACCAATTGTCATATCAATACCGTTTGACAATCTTAACGCGCTCTGGTTTGCGAAACCGCTCAACGGCTGCGTAAAGATTATATGTTCGCCTGCAGGCTCTGATTATTTTGACGCTATAGCACTTTCAGACAAATTATGCAGTTCAAAGAAATATATGGCAGAGGGTGGGGCAAAGAATGTTGCAAGAAGAGACGGAATGTCTACAACTGTACTCTCTGCAGTACAAGTCATTGGCAAAATTCCGAATTTCTACTTTCAGGCTATTGGCAGCGGCACAGGTGCTATTGCCGCATACGAAGCCAACTTAAGATTATTGGAAGACGGCCGCTTTGGCAATACGGTTATGAAGTTGTTTCCATCTCAGAATGTTCCGTTTACCCCTATGTACGATGCTTGGAAGGCAGGGAACAGAAACATAGTATTCACAGATGAAGATGCTGCCCGTACAGATGCGCTTAAAATTGATGCCAAGGTACTGTCTAACAGGAAACCGCCATACTCGATTCCGGGAGGGCTTTTTGATGCTTTGAAAGCAACAGACGGAGAGATGGAAAAGGTTACCAATGAGGAACTCAAAGAGGCATGCAATCTGTTTAAAGAGTTGGAGGGGATTGATATTCATCCTGCAGCAGGAGTTGCAACAAGCAGCCTTATAAAAGCTGTAAAAGATGGAAAGGTTAAGGAGAATGATATTGTAATGCTAAATATAACAGGTGGTGGTGAGCAACGCTTTAAGGCAGAACACAATTGCATATATGCCAAGCCAAATTTGGTTATGGAACCTTCACTCACTGCTGAGGAGGTTGTAAATAGAGTTAATGAGCTGTTTTAGAGAGTTTTTCCGTTAACATGTTTAGCTTTAGCGTTAGCTTTGGCGTTAATGAGAAAAGAAATATAGACCGAAAAGACAATTAAAGATTACCAAGTTATTTTTTTAAGATTACTAAAAGGGATGGTTGATAAATTTTGGCCATCCCTTTTTCTTTCAATGTCAGTAATGTTCATTCCGCCACTTTAGCAGTGGAAATGCTTGCGAACCAACTCAAGTACTCCTGCCTGGTTCCCCTCAAGCTCTTTTCTTAAATTCTGATCATTAAATTGCTTGAGGTTTGCAATAATTCCATCTATCATCGATGGAGAGAATACGTTGTATTTTTCGAATACTGCACGCTGCTTCTGCAGTGCCTCTGCAGATGAGAAGCAATTGTCGGGAAGATTAGCCAACTTGCTTAATCTATCTTTATTCTCCTCCTTATGGATGTTCACATCCACGTATGTCTCTGCAGCTATCTTTAGAGGATTCTCTATCTCAAATCCATGACGACAAGCTACTGCAAGCCCTGCAAGAAGTTGGTAAAGATCTGCCGAACCATCAGGTGAACGCATCTCTACTGTCTGTTTTTGAGTTGTGTCATATTTCTCGCTATTTTCAAGAGGATTAACCTGCGAGCACATATCCTTTCCGCTTGTCCATCCAAGTGGAACTCGTACTAAAACGGAACGGTTTCTATCTCCCCAACAGATGTTTGTAGGTGCCTCCTGATGAGGTACAAGTCTAAAGTATGAGGTTGGATTCTTGTTTCCGAATGCAGTAATTGCAGGTGCAAGCTCCATCATTCCGGCAATGGCCGTACGTGCTGTATCTGACAAAACACCACCACTAATCATTTGGTTCTTACCGTCTTTCATCATTCTCATGTGAATATGGAGTCCTGAGCCGGCCTTACCAACGGTAATCTTAGGAGCAAATGTTACATCAAGCCCGTATTGGTATGCAAGGGTACGTATAACCCATTTTGCAAGCATCAGCTGATCTGCAGCCTTCTCTACCGGATTAGGAAGGAATTCTATCTCGTTCTGCTCATATATTTTTCCATCCAATGTGAAGTTACCAACCTCTGAGTGCCCGTATTTAATCTGCCCGCCTGTCTGTGCTATATACAACATACACTCTTTGCGGAATTCATTGAATTTTGAGAACGGCGCAGACTCGTGATAGCCTCTCTGATCAGATGCAGGGAACAGCCCGTCATCCTCTGCTATAACGTAATACTCAAGTTCGCCCATAGCCTCAAAGTCCATACCTGTCACATCCTTAAATGCAGTTGCTGCTTTATGAAGGGTGTACTCCGGAGAGCTCTCCAATGGCTCACCGTCTTTGTTAAAGAATGAGCAGAGCATTGTAAGTGTAGGAATCTCTGCAAATGGGTCTACGAATGCAGTGCAGTAACGGGGTATTACATACAAATCGCTGCTTCCGGCCTCTATAAAAGAGAATAGGCTCGAACCGTCCACTCTCTCACCGCAAGTTAGAATCTCTTCTAGATATGAAAGATTGTTAATCACAAAGTTAAGGGTTTTTAACCTGCCATCCTGAGCAGGATACATGAAATTAACATGTGTAATTCCTTCCTCCTTTATGAAATCTATAATATCTTTGCGCGTAAAAAGAGATGGGTCCTTTTTAAGCTTTTTAATTAAGACGTTAGGATTCAGTTCTAGTTTTTTATCCATAAATATTTTATTAAAGTTACATATTAAACAAATAGCCCTATTAAGTTTTGATTTATCTCAAAACAAAAATTATTTCTTCACAATTTGAAGTTATTCGGGCATTTTTTTAACGGTGCTAAATTAATGTTTTTTTTGAAACTTAACACAATATTATAACACACTATTTACATCATTTATAAAATGAAAATCAATCTGGCCCAAATATTCCAGCCTAAATTGGTTGAAATATTCAAAAAAAGGGAGTATAACAAGGAGATGTTCCTGTCTGACCTCATTGCAGGAATCATTGTTGGTATAATAGCCCTTCCATTGGCAATTGCATTTGGTATTGCCTCCGGCGTATCTCCACAACAAGGACTTATAACTGCAGTTATAGCAGGTTTTTTAGTATCGTTTCTTGGAGGTTCAAATTTCCTTATAGGAGGTCCTACCGGTGCCTTCATAGTAATAGTATACGGTATAGTCTCCCAGTTTGGGATGTCGGGACTAATAATAGCAACTTGTCTTGCCGGTGTAATGCTCGTTTTAATGGGTGTCTTTAAATTGGGGACAATTATTAAGTTCATCCCCTATCCTATTGTTGTGGGTTTCACCAGCGGTATTGCTGTAGTTATCTTTTCAACACAGATGAAGGATTTCTTTGGGTTGAGCATAGAGAAGGTTCCAAGTGAATTTATATCGCAATGGGGTGCATACTTCTCAAACTTTGGCAGTTTAAACCCTTACGAAACAGCTTTGAGTATAGGATGTCTTCTTATCTGCATCTTCTGGGTTAAGATAAACAAAAAGATTCCCGGGTCGCTTATAGCCATAATTGTAGGAACAGCAGCATCATTGCTATTGTCCAAATATGCAGGTATAGAGTTTGCAACAATAGGGAGCAAATTCCCCGAACTCGCAGGAGGTATAGAGATACCCAAACCGCAAACTCCAAGCATAACTTGGGAAGCTGTAACCAAACTGTTCTCCCCGGCCTTTACCATTGCTATCCTATGTGCAATCGAATCTCTTCTTGCAGCCATCGTTGCAGATGGTGTAACCGGCAAGAAACATAACTCAAATACAGAACTTATAGGGCAGGGAATTGCAAATATCGTTGTACCTTTCTTTGGAGGCATACCTGCAACAGGTGCCATAGCCAGAACTATGGCAAACATCAATAATGGAGGAAAGACCCCCGTAGCAGGACTTATCCATGCTGTGGTATTATTGCTTATATTCATATTTCTAATGCCGTATGCTGTTTATATTCCGCTCGGATGTTTGGCAGCGATTCTTGTTATGGTTGCATACAACATGAGCGAATGGAGAACATTCAAATATCTTTTAAAGGGTGAAAAATCAGATGTCATAGTACTTTTGATTACATTCTTTCTTACTGTTATAATAGATCTTACGGTAGCAATTGAGATAGGGCTTCTTTTAGCGGTTATCCTGTTTGTAAAACGTGTTTCAGAAACCTCGTCGGTTAAGGTGCTTTCAACAGAGATTGCCGCCACAGAAAATGATGAGACTGCCCAGCTTCCCGACACAGAACATTTTGATATTCCAAAAGGTTTGGAGATCTATGAGATTGACGGTCCGTTTTTCTTTGGGTTGGCCTCTAAATTGGATGAAATAGACAGAGATCTTGGCAAAAGGAACATTTTGGTCCGCATAATAAGAATGAGAAAAGTCCCGTTTATGGATTCAACGGGTATACATAACCTTGAGAGCTTGTGGGCACGTTCTAAAAAAGAGGGTGTAATTACCATACTTAGCGGAGTGACCCAAAAAGTTGAAGCAACGCTAATAAAAAGCGGTATGGCGAATAAGATAGGAAGGGATCATATCTTTCCTCACATAGTTCCTGCATTTGACAAAGCCAAGTCTCTTATAGAGAGAATCAATGCGGGTGATGTTACAGTAAGACCATAAATAAACGGTATCCCCAATTAATAGAAAAGGCCGGGAAAATCCCGACCTTTTCTATTTTCCAAAAGCTCTTAAAAATTATTCAGCTTTTTTTGTTGAATCGCAGCAAGCGCAAGTTGCATTTGAATCAGCAGCACATTTAGTGCAAGTTGAATCACCGCAGCATGATTTTGTTGAATCTGTGCTAGCTGCAACAGTCTCTGTAGCAGACTGCTCCTCTGCAGCATTTTGGTTGTTTGAGTTTCCACAAGCAGCAAACATAAAAGCAACAGCTGCTAAAACCAATAATTTTTTCATAATGTTAACGATCTATAAAGTTTGATTATTTGCCTTTCACGAGGAACAAAAGTATGGATTATTTTGTTACCATATAAAATATAAATAGATATGTAACAAAAAATTAACACACGAGAGACTTTACAGAAAGCCTTCAAAACAATCCCTTATGGCATATCTGTAAAGTCTCTCAACCGTATACTCTACGAAAACAGAATTATAATCTGTAACCGTCAGCTATTTGGCAATCTCTTTTTTCAAACGCTCGGTAAGAAGAGGAACCACTTTATTAACGTCACCAACTATACCAATATCTGCCACTTTAAATATAGGAGCAAATTTATCCTTGTTGATAGCTATAATGAAATCAGACTCCTCCATACCTGCAAGGTGCTGGATAGCACCGGAAATACCGCACGCAATGTACAGATCCGGACGAACAGTCTTACCTGTCTGGCCAACCTGCCTGTCATGAGGCATTATACCGGCATCAACCATAGCTCTTGATGACGATACCTGTGCATCCAAAACATCAGCAAGCTCCTGTAGTTTCTCAAATCCTGCAGCATTGCCAACGCCACGTCCGCCTGATACAAGAATCTTAGCCTCTGTAATATCTACAGTACCTTTATCCTCCTTAACGTTCTCAACAAGTTTAACCTTAATCTTTGTGGTATCAATCTTAGGCTCAAAAGGAATTACTGTACCCTGCCTTGAGTCATCTCTGTCTCTCTTCTGCATAACGCCTGGCCTTACAGTAGACATCTGAGGTCTGTGTTCTGTACACATGATAGTAGCCATTAGGTTACCACCAAATGCAGGACGGGTCATCATCAACTCTTTGGTATCCTCCGATATCTCCAATTTAGTACAGTCTGCTGTAAGACCTGTCTCAAGTCTTGCAGACAATCTTGGACCAAGATCCCTACCTATTGTTGTAGCACCAAAAAGGAATATACTAGGCCTGAAAGCCTCTATAAGCTGGTAAATAGCCTGAGAGTACTCCTCGGTGATATAATCTTTAAGTAGCGGGTTGTCCATAACTACAACCTCATCGGCACCATATGCAATAAGATCTTTAGCTTTATCTTTAATATTGCTTCCAAGTAAAACGGCTACTACCTTCTCTTCCAGTACATCAGCTAAATCCCTAGCTTTTCCCAGCAACTCAAGAGCAACAGGTTGAATCTGTCCATCCCTCTGCTCTGCAAAAACGTAAACGTGTTTATAATTTGACTTATTCATTGTTCTAAGGAATTAAATGATGAATTTTTCTTTTAACTTGCTGATGATAATGCCAACAGCCTGCTCAGGATCAACTTCAAACACCTCTCCGGCCTGTTTAAGACCTTTTGTAAACGCCTTGTTAACCCTTGTAGGTGAGCCTTTAAGACCCAACTTAGACTCTTCAACATCAATTTTGTCAGCACCCCAGATCTCAATCTCTTTAGAATAAGCATCAACTATACCCGGAACGCTCATGTAACGTGCCTTGTATGCAGAAGCTAATACAGTAAGAAGAGCAGGGCCCTCTACCTCAAGAATCTGGTAGCCCTCTTCTGTCTCCTTCTTAACTATAAACTTGCCATCTTTTACATCAAAACCGGCAACGTAAGATACCTGCGGAAGTCCAAGATGTTCAGCCATCTGAGGACCAACCTGAGCTGTATCACCGTCAATAGCCTGACGTCCTGCTATGATAAGGTCATAATCCAAAGTCTTTAATGCACCTGCAAGAGCGTGAGAAGTTGCCAAGGTATCTGCACCTGCAAACTTTCTGTCTGTTAAAAGAATAGCTCTATCTGCGCCCATAGCGAAAGCCTCTCTTAGAATAAGCTCTGCCTGAGGAGGGCCCATTGTTATAACTGTAACATTTGCCCCATATTTATCCTTTAAGCTAAGAGCAAGCTCCAAACCGCCCTTATCATCCGGATTCATAATTGAAGGTACACCATCACGAATAAGTGTTCCTGTTACCGGATTAATCTTTATTTCTGTAGTGTCCGGAACCTGTTTAATACAAACTATAATATTCATACTCATATCTCCTACTTAAATAATTTAGAAGCAATTACCATTCTTTGAACTTCGGATGTCCCCTCATAGATCTCTGTAATCTTTGCATCCCTCATCATTCTCTCAACAGGATACTCTCTTGTATAACCGTAACCTCCATGGAACTGAACAGCCTTTGTAGTTACCTCCATAGCAGTCTCGGCAGCAAACAACTTAGCCATAGCAGCATCTGCAGAGAACGGAATACCTTTTTCCTCATTAAATGCAGCTTTTCTTACAAGAAGTCTCGCAGCCTCTACCTTAGTTGCAAGGTCTGCCATCTGGAACTGAGTATTCTGGAACTGAGAGATAGAACGTCCAAACTGTTTTCTCTCTTTTGTATATTTTACTGTCTCATCCAAAGCGCCTTGAGCTATACCAAGAGCTTGAGAAGCGATACCAATACGGCCACCGTCCAAAGTCATCATTGCAACCTTGAATCCACCGCCAATCTTTCCAAGAAGATTAGCCTTAGGAACACGGCAGTTCTCAAAAATAAGCTCACAAGTAGAAGAACCTCTTATACCCATCTTCTGCTCCTTCTTTCCAATAGAGAAACCAGGAGTGTTAGCCTCTACTATAAACGTTGTGATACCTTTATTGCCAAGAGATTTGTCTGTCATTGTTGCAATAACGTATACATCTGCATAACCTGCGTTTGTAATGAAGATCTTGCTTCCATTAAGAATGTAGTCGTCTCCATCCAATACAGCTGTTGTCTGCTGTGCAGAAGCATCTGTACCTGCATTAGGCTCGGTAAGGCCGAATGCGCCAATCCACTCGCCGCTGGCAAGCTTAGGAAGATATTTCATCTTCTGTTCCTCTGTACCATGCATTAAGATAGGTGCAGCACAAAGAGATGTGTGAGCAGAAAGGATTACACCTGTAGTAGCGCAAACTCTTGAAAGTTCCTCTACGGCAATGGTATACATAATGTGGTCGCCACCTGCTCCGCCATAGTTTTTAGGGATGTAGATTCCAAAAAGACCCAATTTTGCCATCTTTTTAACGGTTTCCATTGGAAATCTCTCTGTATCATCTACTTCAGCAGCCAAAGGCTTAACCTCTGTCTCTGCAAATTCTCTAATCATCTGCTTGAACAGCTGCTGTGTTTTGGTTAATTGAAAATCCATATCTTTATCTATTAATATTTGTAAAATCCTTCTCCTGTTTTTCTTCCAAGAAGATTAGCTCTAACCATCTTCTTAAGAAGTGGGTGTGGCCTGTACTTATCGTCGCCAAACTCCTCATGAAGTACCTCCATGATTGCAAGGCAAACGTCCAAACCGATAAGATCTCCCAATGCAAGAGGTCCCATAGGGTGGTTTGCACCAAGCTTCATAGCCTCATCTATCTCCTCTTTTGTTGCAACACCGTCTGCAAGAATACCGATACCCTCATTTACCATAGGGATAAGGATTCTGTTTACAACAAATCCGGGAGCTTCATTTACCAATACAGGAACTTTTCCTATTGATTTGGCTAGCTCGGTAATGCTGTTGGTAACCTCGTCAGATGTTTTCTGTCCTTTAATAATCTCAACAAGTTTCATAACTGTTGCAGGATTAAAGAAGTGCATACCAATGACTTTGTCAGGTCTGTTTGTGCATGCAGCTATCTCTGTAATGGACAAAGACGATGTATTTGATGCCAAAACAGCCTCTGGTTTACACAACTCATCAAGCTCTTTGAACAACTCCTTCTTAAGGTCCATTGTTTCAACTGCAGCCTCAATTATAAGATCAGAGTCTGCAAGAGCCTTGTAATCTGTAGTAGTTGTTATATTTGCGAGAACAGCATTTTTAGTCTCCTCTGTCATTTTACCTTTCTCTACAAGTTTAGAAAGAGACTTGGTAATTTTTGCAAGTGCTTTCTGGTAACTTGCCTCGCTTCTGCTCTTCATAAGTACAGGAACACCTGCCTGTGCAAAAGCCTGAACGATGCCGGCACCCATAGTACCGGTTCCTATTACGCTAACTTTCATAGTATAAATAATTTAGTTTAACTGTCAAAATTACTTGTCATTAAAGTGAGGTTTTTGTTTAGACAAAAACGCCTGCATTCCGTCTTTTTGGTCCTGAGATGCAAAGCAATCTCCAAAATATCTGTTCTCCAATGCCAATGCTGCAGTTTCATCCATATCATAATTTTCATTTATGATCCTCTTGGCATAACGTACCGCAATAGGTGCATTGGATAGGATCTTCTCTGCCATCTTTATACAATATGGCAGAAGCTCCTCCTGCTCCAAAACAGAATTTACAAGACCAATTCTCAAAGCCTCATCTGCATTTATAGCCTTACCTGTATATATCATCTCCTTAGCCATTCCCTGACCTACAATCTTGCTAAGTCTGTATGTCCCGGAAAAGCCCGGTATAATGCCAAGAGAAACCTCCGGTTGGCCAAATTTTGCATTTTTGGCTGCAATTCTAATGTCGCAAGCCATTGCAAGTTCGCATCCGCCACCCAAAGCAAATCCATTTACAGCAGCTATAACCGGAACCTCCAACTCCTCTATCTTTCTAAAGACAGATGCGCCGAATTTTCCAAACTCATACCCCTCTTCCCTATTAAAACCGGCCATCTGCGAGATATCCGCACCGGCAACAAAAGACTTTTCTCCATCACCTGTAAGTACAATGGCCTTAACATTGGAAGGAAGGTCCGAAACAAAACTATTAAGTTCCGTAAGGACTTGGGTATTAAGAGCATTGAGAGACTTGGGTGCAGATATCTTTAAGACACATACACCCTTGTCAGAAATCTCATATTTTAAAAAACTATACTCCATAGTATTGGAATTATCCATTAAAGCATAGATTTAAGATCCTTGGAAACAGTGAAATCTGCCTCTGTAGCCTCTTTAATCTGGTCAACTGTAAATTCTGGATTAATCTCAACCAACTCAATACCATTAGTGGTAATATCCATTACGCACATCTCGGTAATGATTCTGTTAACCTGACCTGGGGCTGTAAGTGGAAGATGGCATTTTTTAAGAATCTTATGACGACCCTTTGCTGTATGCTCCATTGTAAGAATAACCTTCTTGGCACCCAACAAAAGATCCATAGCGCCACCCATACCGGGAGTCTTGCTTCCCGGAATCATCCAGTTAGCCAAATCTCCTTTCTCATCAACCTCTAACGCACCAAGGAATGTTACATCAACATGGCCACCTCTAATGATTCCAAATGATGTAGCAGAATCAAAAGTACTTGCACCAGGTTTTGCTGATGTAAATCCACCACCTGCGTTAACTAAATTTTTGTCGCATTTATCCTCGGCCGGGGTTTCACCCATACCCAATAGTCCGTTCTCAGACTGAAGGATAACATTTACGCCCTCAGGCAAGTAGTTAGGGATTAGAGTTGGAAGTCCAATTCCCAAATTAACAACGTCACCATCTTTAAGCTCTTTAGCAGCTCTTCTGGCAATGATCTCTCTAATTTGATTCTTATCCATAATATATGTTATTATTTACTGTGTCTCTTTACGTACTCCTCTGCAACGAAAGACGCAACATCGTCTGCATAGGTATTCATACCAAAACCGGCGTCAAATCCAAGCTCTTTGGCAAGCTCATGACTTATCCTCGGACCTCCGCAAATCACAATCATCTTGTCTCTCAATCCCTCAGCCTCCATAAGTTCAATCAAGTTTGTCATATTCTTAATATGAACATCTTTCTGAGTAACAGTCTGGGAAACAAGAACTGCATCTGCATTAAGCTCAACGGCCTTTGCAAGGAACTCCTCATTAGGAACCTGACTTCCAAGATTGTATGCATCAATCATATCATACCTCTCAAGTCCGTAGTGGCCGGCATATCCCTTCATGTTCATTATGGCATCAATACCAACTGTATGGGCATCTGTACCTGTACTTGCACCTACAATAACTAACTTTCTGCCTATGTTATTCTTTATATACTCATCTGTCTCATGCATATCCATAACGGTAGATTCAACTTTTGGTACATATATGCTGGTGTAGTCTATATCTAAAGTACTGTTTCCATAACAGTTAAAGAAGGTAAATCCAGGTGTAAGTTCCTGTGCGAAAACTACAAGAGGGTTCTCGAATCCCATCTTTTTAAGGAACAACTTTGCAGCCTCCACTGCCTCTGCCCCATTTGGTACAGGTAAGGTAAAGCTCAACTGGACTTTACCGTCGTTCATAGTATCACCGTAAGGTTTTACCTTTTTTAGGTCTAGAGTCTTATCAAAACTCTTATCCTCCATTGAATATAATCCGCCGCTCATAGTTATTTCCTTCCTTTCATTAGGTTAATAAATGGATTCATGTAATTATTGCTTTTGGCTGTTACTCCCGACAAACCTTTACCGCCGGTCCTGCTTCTCTTAACATCACCAAAAATACCCTTTTCAAGAGCATTGAACAGACCTTCCGATGTCATCTTCTCCAAAAGATCTATTGCATTGTCCAAAACATGCTTTGCCCTGCTTCTTACTATACCACCCTCCTTGAACTCAAGATCCTCACCAATACTTCTCATATTGTTGAAAATGTATTTTGCATTCTCTATTGACAAGAAACGGTCAGACATAAAAGGTGTATGGATAGCCTCTGTAGGCATACCAAGAAGCTGTATACCTTGATGTGTCCAAACGCCTATTATATTGAACAGAGCATCCTGCAAGTGACCTCTGAAAATATTTCCTGTCATGAATTTTGTAGGAGGCATATATTTTAATGTCGCTTTAGGGAAGATCTCTCTTGTCATCTGGGCCTGTGCAAGTTCCAACAAGAAGCCGTTCTCAAGCATAGGATCCATCTCAAAGGCATGTCCAAGCCCCATCTGCTCTTCAGGAAGACCTGCAAAGAGAGCAAGCTGCTCGTTAATAAGATCAGATGCAAGAACAGTATGAGCAGCCTCTACAGCATCTGCAGTTGTAAGATAGTTGTCCTCTCCTGTGTTTATGATAACACCTGCAAAACCGTTAATTATTCTAGAAAAATACTGGTCTACCAATGTCCTCTGCATATTGATATCCCTAAACAGAATACCATACAAAGCATCGTTCAACATAACGTCCAACCCCTCAAATGCACCCATAATGGCAATTTCGGGCATACATAAGCCGGAACAATAGTTACACAAACGGATATAACGGCCAAGCTCCTCACCTACCTCATCCAATGCAGTACGCATTATCTTAAAGTTCTCCTGAGTAGCAAAAGTACCGCCAAAGCCCTCTGTTGTAGCACCATAAGGAACATAATCCAACAAACTCTGTCCTGTGGTTCTAATTACGGCAATGATATCTGCGCCCTGTCTTGCAGCAGCCTGTGCCTGCACAACATCCTCATAGATGTTACCTGTAGCAACAATAACGTACAGATACGGTTTCTGCCCTTCACCTATTGTATTAAGGTATTTCTCCCTGCGCGCCCTTCTTGCCCTAATCTTCTCTATGCTGGAATTAACTACAGGATCCAAAATTTTAAGCAGAGTATTCTTGTCCGTTACCTCTATTCTGGTAAGATCTATTGAACCTTTAGCTACCCCTTCGGCAATCTCCTGCGGTTGCATACCGGTAGCTTTCATGGCATTAGCCAAATAGAACAAAACACCGTCGTTAAGTACACCCTTGTCCTTCAAATGGTCAACAACAACGTTTGGTAGCGGAACCATATTCTCGTCTACTCCGTCTATGCCCATTAATCTGCACAAAGTACGCTCAACAGCAACGGTTGTATATTGTTCTACGAAGGTCTGTACCTCAGAGGCAATATCTTTTGCCAACCCCTTAGCCTTCTCAACCTTCTTAAAATCTAAACCTAATTTACTCTGCATAGTAATTAAAGTATATTAATTGTTATTTATGTGTGTGTTCATATAATTCTCGGCAAGAGAAATCCATTTCTCGTCTACGCCAATACTCCTTGCAATTGTAAGTGCCTCTTTTGGCACATCCCCTCTAACAGCCTCTATAAGAGTGTAATTCATCTTTCCGTCTATAAATCCTTTTACTCTGTATCTCCTTATATTCTCATCCTCAATATCGTAGTGTGTTGTAACCAAAACAGTAGATACTTTTCCTCTAAGAAGCTCTATAAGAGAGGAAACCAGAGCCGTTCCCTCTGCAGGATTGGTGGTTCTTGCAGGTTCGTCAATAAGAGCCAGCACATTAGAACCATCCATAATATGTTTTATAATTCTGTTTATGCCAAGCATCTCAGCTGCAAAAGAGGATAACCCCTCCCTCATATTCTGCCCCTCTTCAATGGAGAACAATATCTCATCCTTAATAGTCATTTCAGCCTCTGCCGCCGGGATTCCAAAACCAAACTGGAACAGAATCTGGACAAGGCCTGTTGTCTTTATGGCAACAGTTTTACCTCCCATATTTGCACCTGTTATACAGATGGTTTCATCTTCAAAACAGATATCTACAGGCTGATACTCCTTTTTGGATTTCTCAAGCACAGACCTTAACATAGGATGGAACATCCCCTTCAATTTTGCTTTACCGTCACATGAGAAGGTTGGAAAACATAACTCCAATTCCTTCATCTGTATGGATTTGGCCAAAAGCAGATCCAATTCTCCAATCATAGCAAAAGCATCTGCAAGTTCTGTTTTATACACCGCAATTCTCCCGCTCAAATCCTTTCTTACCTTCTCCTCCTCCAGCTCTATGAGAGTGATAAGCTCCCCCTCACGCACTCTAAGATACTCCAACTTCCTTTTTCGTTCATCATCGGGAAGCTGAGAAGCATTCTCAATATCTATTATACCCATCTGTACAGCCTTGAACTCCTCTCTTAACTCTGCCAAAACAGGTGAGTATGAATTATATATGTAGAATGAAGTTACTTTGTAGTTGTCTGGATCCAAAATCTCAAAAACCTTTGAGAGATCGGGCAGAAGGCACAATCCTGCGGCATTATCGCAGATCCACCGGCTTATCTGCATGGAATAGAATGCAAAATTCTTTATCTCAAATAGTTCCGTTTCCTGAAGAAGAGAGCCGTTAGATACATTCCTTATTGAGTTCTCAATATCCTTTACATTGCAAAGCAATCCGAAAATCCTTGATTGCCTGCTTATATCTTTTAAAAGCCTCAGCTTTCTGTAATTTTCATCCAAAAGAGAAAGATCCTTTACAAGCTCCTTCTCCATAAGAATACGCATAGCATAAGGTGTATGAAGAGACAACGTTTCTGTCATATACCTCAATTCGCACGGAGATGCTGTGTATTCTTTAAATCTCATAAATTTGTCAAGTTAAAAATCAAAATGTATCAAAGTATTGTGTCTTTTCCTTTGACAACATCGTAAACAGGTATCTCCAACTCTTCGCGCATTCTGCTGCATAACAGATCACTATCCAATCTGTACCCCTGAGGAGAGGTTGGGTTGACGCAAACTGCTAACAACCTGCTTTTTCCTGCAACAGAAAGCACTCCGCCCTTATTCAAGAAGCCTCTGCATACCTGTTCATCTGCAAAGACCCTCGTAAAATCTTTTATAATAATTTCAAATCGCTCCTCTTTTTTCATCCGCTCTGTTATCTGTTTCAAAAAGCCGTCTGTTAGGGCGCCCGAAACAAAAATCCTTCTGCATCCTTTATTGAAATCCGGTTTTAAAACCACCGGCAGAAGAGACGATGCGATATCCAATTTATGAAGACCGTCATTCTCATCTATCCCCCATACACCGCTGTCAATCACCTCAAGTTGTCTTCTCAACTCCTCCCCCTCTGTCAAATCCAATCCTATAAGCTGTTTTACAAACTTTGTTTTTCTCACAAGTCTGTTTATATCGGGTGTTACAGCCGCACCCGTTGTAAGGACCATTGCCTCTGAAAGCCCGGCAGAAGCAATGCTCAATCGAGACAAAGCTCCATCTATAATAACTAACTCGGCACCAAGCTCTTTCATTCTGGCGCTCCATCTGCGCAATTCCATTACGGACGATGGCCCGGAAACAATCAGATTGCCAAGTCCCAATGCTCTGGCAGAAACTATTCTGCCCAATGCGCTTCCGCTGTTCGATATATCAATGATCTCAGAAACAATCCTCCTTCTGTTGTAGTAATACTCAGAAGTAGAAAAAATTATCCCCTCTTTAAGTTTTATCTGCGGCTTTGATGTCTTTGTTACCTGGTCTACAGTTTCTCCATCTATTCCTACGGAGGTTACCGCAACCCTTAATGATTGCGGTAAATTCCTTAGGATATAGTTAAGGCACTCTGTCTTTCCTGTATTCTTTTCAAGTCCGACAATAGAGATGCTCTTACTCTCAACTATTTCGCTCAAAAAAGACATCTCAAAGTCTCTTATTTACGATGTTTTGCACGCTCCTTTCTTGCAAGAACTGCAGGCTCAATAGCCATATGCTCACCCTCTAACAGACCAACAACACCCTCCATCTCTTTCTTCTGTTTGCAATATTCGCAATGGCACTCGTTCTTGTAATCAAGAGGCTCTGTATATGTGGTAATAACACCCTCAAAGTTTCTTAGAACAACCTTACCAGGAGCCTGAGAGATAACATAATTTGGCATTACAGGGGTCTTTCCACCTCCACCCGGAGCATCAACAACAAATGTTGGCACTGCATAGCCGGATGTGTGTCCTCTTAAGCCCTCAATGATCTCAATACCCTTTGAAACCGGTGTTCTAAAATGCTCGAGACCCATTGAAAGGTCGCATTGGTAGATATAGTAAGGACGAACTCTTATCTTTACAAGCTCTCTAACCAACTTCTTCATTACGTTAACACAGTCGTTAACTCCTCTTAACAATACAGACTGGTTTCCAAGAGGAATACCGGCATTAGCCAATCTTGCGCAAGCTGCTGCAGACTCTTCTGTAATCTCGTGAGGATGGTTAAAGTGAGTATTCAACCATATTGGATGATACTTCTTAAGCATATTAACAAGGTCATCTGTGATTCTTTGAGGACAAACAACAGGAGTTCTCGAACCTATTCTTATAATCTCTACGTGAGGAATCTCCCTAAGTTTCTTTATAATGTACTCAAGTCTTGCATCAGAAACCATAAGAGCATCACCACCTGAAAGAAGCACGTCTCTTACCTGAGGTGTATTTCTTATATACTCAATAGCCTTTTCTACGTTGTCTGAACTTGTCTCAGCATCTTTCTGTCCTGCAAAACGTCTTCTGGTACAGTGACGGCAGTACATAGAGCACATATCGGTTATCAAAAGGAGAACTCTGTCAGGATATCTGTGAGTCAAACCCGGAACAGGAGAATCCTCATCCTCATGGAGCGGGTCTCTCAAATCCGCATCTGCAATATGGGTCTCCTCACCGGTAGGGATAGCCTGTCTTCTTACAGGGCAATATGGATCATTAGGATCAATCAGGCTCAAGTAGTATGGAGTAATAGCCATTCTCAGAGTCTTAAGAGATTTCCTTACTCCCTCCTCTTCGTCGGGAGTAAGAGAAATATACTTCTTAAGGTCTTCCAATGTCTCTATCCTATTCTTTACCTGCCACTTCCAATCGTTCCACTGCTCATCGGTAACGTTTGGAAACAACTCTTTTCTTCTAGATATAGCCATAGTAAACCACGTAATTATTATGCGTAAAGCTCAGTAAATATCTTGCGTAGTTTCTCAGACTCTCTAAGTTCCTGTAGAGTAATCTCTGCATGGCCTTTAGTGTAACCATTACCAATGATCATAGTAACATCTGAGCCAACACCCTCTGCTCCAAGAGCAGCTTTTGTAAAGCTTGTAGCCATAGAGAAGAAGTAAACAACACCTGTATTCTTTGTACAAAGAATAGATGTCATCTCTGTATCAGGAATATTTACATTGTTGATTGTAACGTCTGCAAGCTCGCCCTTTGTAAGCTCCTCAATCTTCTCAAGAACAGGAACAGGCTGAGTAGCATCTGCTGCAAATACATAGTCGCAGAAACCAAGCTCCTGAAGTCTCTTTGTACTTCTCTCTGAGTGGCAAAGACCAATAACCTTACCGGTTACACCTGCACGTTTCTTAGCCTCGTAGCAGCAAAGCATACCAGATTTTCCACCTGCACCAATAATAAGAACTGTATCGCCTGGTTTAACAAGTTTTGCAGTCTGAGCAGGAGCACCTGCAACATCCAATGCACTAAGAGCAAGCTTCTCAGGAAGATCGTTAGGAATCTTAGCATAGATACCGCTCTCGAACAAAATAGCTTTACCATCTATATCAACCTGATCTATCTCAGGGCGAATCTCTTTGATCTTGTCAATTCTAAGCGGAGTAAGTGAAAGAGATACCAAAGTAGCGATCTTATCACCAACCTTAAGATCTGTCTTGCCTACAAGAGCATCGCCAATTTTCTCAACAACACCAAGAAGCATTCCGCCTGAACCGGTAACAGGATTACGATGTTTACCCTGCTTAGCAACTATATCCATCATGATCTCAGCGATTTTCTTCTTATCGCCGCCTGCCTGCTCCTCAATCTGAGTAAAACTTGCAGAGTCAATGTTCAAAGTCTTAACATCAATAAGGATCTCGTTATCGTAGATCTCATCCATGTTGTTATCAATCTTGTTAGCAGGCTGTGGAAGAACACCCTTTGGCTCAATTACCCTGTGTGTTCCGTATTTGTTACCTTTTTTCATAATGTTTAAAAATTTATTGTGTTACTATTATTTTTCTGTTTTCTCTTCCCGACAATCTATTTAAGAGGTTTAAGACCAAGTATCTGTCTTGCCTCTGCAGGTGTAGCTACCTCACGTCCGAACTCTTTTGCAAGTCTT
>UQWT01000024.1 GCA_900544815.1 uncultured Bacteroidales bacterium
TCTGTGCGTTCAGTATCCTTAAATTTCAGCTTTATTCCCTTTGCTCCGGTAAATTCTGGATTATACGCACCTAATCTGAAGCAAGCACTGGTATATACTAACTGATGCATACCAGACATATCTTTCTTGGTTTTGTGGCGGAATTCCAATACGGTGTACCCTTCGCTGTCTGCGCTCTTCTCAACAAGCTGGTTGTCAACAACGTTAAAAAAGTGTATTGCACCTATCGTATGCTCTACGCCAAAATCTATATTAAGATAACCTCCTGTTATAGATGCAGATCTG
Source organism: uncultured Bacteroidales bacterium (assembly GCA_900544815.1). Taxonomy (GTDB): domain Bacteria; phylum Bacteroidota; class Bacteroidia; order Bacteroidales; family UBA932; genus Egerieousia. The sequence continues at coordinate 286 of UQWT01000024.1, forward strand.
TATGCAATGCCAAGGTTCCCCAATGTATCTTTCTCTTGATCTGCTAATTCAATAACATCTTTAGTAAGAATTTCATTCACAGCCAATAATTTAGCATTGTGCTTGTATCCGGCTACAGAATTTTCAAACACTGTAAAATATATTACAGCACGTTGTCCGCCTTTTGGTGTATAGGACTTGTAACTGCCTTTATCTGAAAAATAGATTCGGTCTCCATTATCCATAGTGGCTGTAAAATCGCCGGGTATTCCATTGCTTACAAATGTTACCAATGCATAAAGCTGATCCTCACCGTCACTATTACACGATTGGAATACAAATGGAAGTGCCAATGCACAGACAAACAAAACTTTTAAATTTTTTAAAATCTTTTTCATTTTTTATTAGTATTATATTTTGTACATGTTAAACGCAGAAATAAAAAAATACTGCATCGCCTTTACAAATTTATCCAATATATTTTTTTAACCACCTCTTTTCGCTCTCCACCAAGTATGGCTCTAATGTCTTGTAAACAGTTTCATTGTAGCTGTTTAACCAATCTATCTCCTCTTTATTCAATATGGAGATAACAAGAGGTTTTTTATCAATGGGAACAAGTGTGAATGTTTCAAATCTCAAAAAGCAGCCAAACTCGTTCTTAACCCAATCACGGGCGCAAATAACATTCTCTGTCCTTATTCCCCATTTACCCTCAAAGTAGATTGCCGGTTCGTTGGATATAACCATACCGTTTTTGATGGTAACAGGATTCTCCTCCATTCTTATGCTCTGCGGGCCTTCGTGTACACAAAGATTATGCCCTATCCCGTGACCGATCCCATGGTAGAACATTGCGGCGTGGTTAAAGAGCGGACCCCTTGCAAGAATGTCCAATTGTGACCCTCTTGTTCCGGTAGGGAACTTAGCCATGCTCAGGTCGATCATCCCCTTTAATACAAGAGTGTAATATAGTTTCTGGTTGTCATCCAATTCACCAATAGCTATTGTGCGTGTTGTGTCTGTTGTTCCAAAGGTGTATTGTGCGCCGGTATCCATGAGCAGAAAGTTGTTTGAGCCAATTGCATTGGAACTCTCTTTGGTAGCACTGTAATGTGGTAGGGCTGCAGACGCTCCAAAGGCGACTATCGGTTCAAAGCTCTCCCCTCTGTAATCTGGACACTCCTCCCTTAGCTCCATAAGCTTTTCCCCAATGGAATATTCATCTAAAGCGTTCCCTTTTTCAATTGAATCATAGATAAATTTAAGTAGCTTGCACCATGCAATACCGTCAAAAATGAAAGCTTTCCTAAAACCGTTTATCTCTGTCTCATTTTTTACAGATTTCATATTGGCTATAATTCCACCCCTGCTGCACTCCTCTACGCATATCCTGCCGTTTCCGGAAATCCTTAGATAATCACTAAAGGATAGTTTGTCGGGAAGATAAATCCTAACAGCATCTTGCGGAAGAGCAGACAGAAAATCTCTAAATTCAAAATAGTTGTGAACTCTTATTCCGGCCTTTTTTAATAAACCTTCAATAGCAGAGGGGGACTTTTCCATGTTGCAAAACAGGTTTATCCCCTTTTCATCCACAACTGCGTACGATTCAACTATTGGGTTATATTCCACGTCATTGCCCCTTATGTTGCAGAGCCAAGCAATGTCATCGCAAGTGGTAACTATGTAGGCAAACTTTTTAGCAGGCAGGAAATAGGGCTCTAACTCCTTTACAAGCCTGTTGTATTTTGATTTTACAAGTTCTCCTGTTATCTCATAACCTCGTAGCTCTATACGCCCAAACTGTTCGGGCTTGCGGGTTGGCCAGATATTGTACTCAGACATGGAGAATGGATCCTCCTCTGCAACAAGCTCTATTGGTTTCAGCTCTTTAGACAATGTGGCAAAATCGGTTACTGAGTAGAGGGAAGCATTAACACCAACCCTTTCTGCACGTTTCTCTGCTAACCACTGCGCTATTGTTGGGGTCCCGGGCATTTTCAACTTCATAAGCTCTATTCCGGAACCATCCAACTCTCTTGCAGCCTGCACAAAATATCTTGAATCTGTCCAGAGCGCGGCATCTGTCAATGTTATTACCAATGTGCCTGCAGAGCCGGTAAATCCGCTCATCCATTCGCGTGCTTTAAAATGCTCTTGAACATATTCGCCAAAGTGTTCACAATTGGATGGAATAACAAATGCGGACAGCCCTTTGTTTATAAGGAACTTCCGCATTCTCTCCAAACGTTGTGAAATAGTGATGGTCTCTATTTCATTATTCATTACAAAAGCGATTCTGAGTTAAGGTTCTTTTTCTCAATATCCTTGTAGTAGTTTACCGTACCAACTTTAAGCTCGATTGTGGCTGCATCGTCGCATACAATTATCCCTTTTGGATGCATCTGCAGAATACTTACTGTCCACATGTGGTTTACGGCACCTTCAACAGCTTGATACAATGCGCGGGCTTTGTTATGTCCGTTTACAAGTATGAGTACCTCTTTTGCATCCATTATGGTCCCAACGCCAACGGTAAGAGCTGTTTTTGGAACCTCGTTTATGTTATTGTTAAAGAAGCGTGAGTTGGCAATGATTGTATCCGTGGTAAGGGTCTTTACCCTGGTTCTGGATGTTAGGGATGATCCAGGTTCATTGAAAGCAATATGGCCGTCCGGACCTATGCCTCCCATAAACAACTCAATACCGCCGTATGATTTAATTTTGTCCTCATATCTACGGCACTCCTCCTCTAAGTTTTTTGCGTTCCCGTTAAGTATATTAATGTTTTCAGGTTTAATGTTAACATACTTAAAGAAGTTGTTGTGCATGAAAGAATGGTAACTTTCCGGATGCGACTCCGGAATACCTATATATTCATCCATGTTAAATGTGACAACATTCTCAAAAGAAACCTTACCCGCCTCGTATAGATTTATAAGTTCTTTGTATGTCCCAAGAGGTGTAGAACCGGTTGGCAGACCCAATACAAATGGTTTATCTTTTGTTGGACCAAAAGCATTTATTCTACTAACAATGTATGCAGCAGCCCATTGTGAGAGTTGCTTATACGATTCCTGAATAATTAGTCTCATATCTTATTTTTTAATAAATATTTTGCATTCTCAATTGCTGCCTCAGACAATACCTCTCCGCTGAGCATTCTTGCTATCTCCATCACCCTCTCCTGCGATGTAAGTATCTTGAGCTTGGATTTTGTCTGTCCACCATCTGTCTCCTTGTAAACAAGTATATGTGTATTCCCTTTTGATGCAATCTGCGGAAGGTGCGTTATTGAAAATATCTGCATATTCCTCCCCATCTCATCAATAAGAGCTCCCATCTTGTCTGCAATCCTGCCCGAAACGCCGGTATCTATCTCATCAAATATCATTGTAGGCATGCCCGTATACTTGGCCATAAGCCATTTTATGCAGAGCATCAACCGCGACAACTCACCGCCGGAAGCAGCTTTTTGCACCGGTGCAGGGGCAATTCCCTTATTGGCGCTAAACAAAAACTCAATCTTGTCCTTACCGTTGTGATCATAATCGTCAGCCGGGCACAAAGATACAGTAAAAATTGCATCTTGCATCTCCAACCGGCGTATTCTTTCCTGTAAAACATCTCCAAGCTTGTTAACGGCAGATTTTCTCTTTGCAGAGAGTTTTTCGGCACACATCTCCCTCTTTTTGCGTAGCGCCCCAACCTCCGTCTCAATCTCCTCTATCTTTTGGGTGGCGTTATTGCTAATCTCTATCTCGTTTTGCAGTCTGTCACGCTCCTCTATAAGCTCCTCAATGCTGTTTACCCCATGCTTTTTCATCAATGAATAGAGTGTGTTCAGCCTCTCCTCCACATCCTGCAACCTCATAGGAGAAATTACAACCCTTTCAGCCTCATCTTGCAGATCACTCTCCAAATCCTTTAGCTCAATTCTAATACCCTCAAACCTTTCGCTCAGTTCCGCCAATTTGGGGTGAGCATCTGTATGCCTGTTCAAAAGATGAGATATATCTTTAAGATTCTGTACAAACGAGCGGTCTGCATTGGCAGACAGCATACCAATGGATGCACAAAGATCATTTTTATACTCCTCGGCTGTTGAAAGCTGTTTCTGCTCCTCCTCCAACCTCTCCAACTCCCCCTCTTTAAGAGCGGCCTCCTGCAATTTTTCAAGCCGGTAAGAGATATAATCCATATTCCTCTCATTTGCTGCTGCTCTCTCCTTAACCTCTTTAAGCTCGGCATATTTTTTAGAAAGCAAGCCATTAGCTTCCCGATAAGCCTCCAATTCCTTTTCAGCTCCGCAATAATAGTCTAATACGCTCATCTGATAATCTTTATCGTTGAGCCTGAGCGTTGCGTGCTGTGCATGAATATCTATAAGTTTTAGAGTAATTTGCGACAATACTGCCAATTGAACAGGAATGTCGTTTATGAATGACCTGCTACGTCCGTTTGGCGATATGACCCTCCTTACCAAAAGCTCGTTGCCTGGTAGATTGTCACATTCCAAAACAGTACATATCTCTTTTAACAGAGATGGCTGGTTCTCAATGGAAAAGGTCCCCTCAACTATGCAGTTACGCTCTTTGTCTAATAGAGATGACGAATCACTTTTGCCGCCAAGAAGAAGAGACAAACCGCCCAAAAGAATAGATTTGCCTGCTCCTGTTTCACCGGAAATGATAATCAAACCATTAGGAAACTCTATCTCAACAGAATCTATGAGGGCAAAATTGCTTATGTAAAGTCTTTTTAGCATGGTTTTTATGCGTTGAAGTATTTCTCTATCTCAGAAATGATGTCCTCTGCAACACTCATTTTAGATTTAAGGTTAAATCTAAGGATCTCTCCACCTCTCTTGATTATGCTTATCCTGTTGGTATCTGTGCCAAATCCTGCTCCGTTGTCGTTAAGCGAGTTAAGTACTATCATATTAAGATTCTTGCGCTCTAACTTATGGAGAGCATTCTCCACCTCATTATCTGTCTCAAGAGCAAATCCAACAGAGAGCTGCTCCTGTTTTTTGTGCTTTCCAACCCATGCGGCTATATCTGTATTTGATGTAAGTGCAAGAGTTGGGTTAACCTCTTTCTCTCTCTTTATTTTAGATGAATTGAACGCTGCCGGTTTATAATCGGCAACGGCAGCACAAAGAATTATGATATCGCTATTTAAAAGATTCTCTTTTACTCCGGCAAACATCTCGTCTGCACTCTCTACATCTACCACATTAATACCCGGAGTATCTGTTTTTATATTAACCGGCCCGCTTACCAATGTTACGTTGGCTCCGCGCATGGCAGCCTGTTCAGCCAAAGCGTATCCCATCTTTCCGGTAGAGTAGTTGCTTATGTAACGGACGGGGTCTATCCTCTCTCTTGTGGGACCGGCAGTTATCAAAACCCTTTTTCCATTTAATGGAGAGTTACCCCTTGCTGCAAAAAGAGCTTTAACAGCATCTACAATCTTTTCCGGCTCCTCCATTCTCCCCTTACCGGACAGACCACTTGCCAACTCACCACTTTTTGGTTCAACTATTACAGCTCCGCGCTCCTTTAATATCTCAAGATTCCTGCATGTTGCAGGGTGAAGGAACATATCCATATCCATTGCCGGCGCAATCATAACAGGACACCGTAAGGAGAGATATGTAGTCAGTAGCAGATTATCTGCAATCCCGGCAACCATCTTGCCCATTGTATTGGCAGAACATGGCGCAACAAGAAACAGATCCGCCCACAAACCAAGACTAACGTGAGAATTCCAGTCCCCATTCTCGCAGTTGTAGAAATCAACCAAAATGGGGTTTTTGCTCAGTGTGGCAAGCGTTAGAGGGGTAATAAACTCCTTGGCCATCTTGGTCATTACAACTTTAACCTCGGCCCCCTCTTTAACAAGCATTCTAACAAGAAGAGCCGCCTTGTAGGCGGCAATGCTTCCTGTAACTCCTATAAGTATATGTTTCCCTTTCAACACAATCCCAAAGAAAACTATGATTCTATCTTTCTGTAATAAATCTCATTGTTTTCAAACTCACTTATTGCAACAAGAGTAGGTTTTGGTAACTTCTCGTAATGCTTTGAGATCTCAATCTGCTCCCTGTTCTCAAAGGTCTCCTCAAGGGTGTCCGCAGAGTTTGAGAATTCCTCCAACTTTGCACTCAACTCCTGTTTGATCTCTGCTGCAATCTGATTAGAACGTTTTGCAATAATCATAACAGTCTCGTAGATGTTCCCTGTTGGTTCTGCCAGGTCAACAAGATTACGAGTAATTGTATTCATGGCAACATTCTTTTCTTTCTTTTCCATCTTATATATTAGTTCTTTAGATATTTTTGTACTTTCTCAAACAAATCCGTGAGTTCTTTCATGTGCTTCGACTCAGGAAATTCGCCCACAAAGTTATAATAATCATCGGAAAAATTCATATACCGCTCCTTTTGTTTTTCCACAACGCTGTTTTCTGCGTATTTATATGAGGCCATCGCAGTATAATAGAGCACCTCCTCTCTGTAAACATTGTCTGCATTCTCCTTTATCACATTTTTTAGGGCGGTATGCGCGGCTAAATAATCCTCCATTGTATAGTAGAGTTTTGCCCCCTCAAAACTCTTTTTGTCCAACCGCTCTTGCAGAGTCTTTAACATCTCATTGCACTTTTCATAATATTCGCTTTGAGGATTGTCATATAGGAACTCACCAATAACCACCATTGCTTTATGGGTAGGGGTCTGGTCTAGCTCATATCTGTACGTGCTGTTAAACAGACAGTTAATCCTTAAAAATTTGGCCTCTTCCGTAAACGGGCTTCGTGGGAACTCTGTTATGAACTTGTCAAAACTTGCCTCAGCTGCAATAAGGTCACCATAACGGTATTTGCTAAGACCGGTGTAGAAATTGACTGTGTCCTCAATTGGCGTCCCCTGAGACAGAAGGACAAGATCCTCATATATGTCCGCTGCCTTTTTGAATTTCTTTTCGCTAAAAAACTTTTTCGCCGCTTCATATTTGTAATCCATGTCGTTGCTCTTTCTTGCAGCCTCATAATATCCGGCGCAAGATGTGGAAAGAAGCAGCGTTACAAAAAGAAGGTAAGTTATAAATCTTTGCATTTTTTTCTTTTTAAAAATTATCTGTATTATCTATAAAGAGATCCTCTTACACGTTCTCAGAAAGAAATCTTTCTGCGTCCATTGCTGCACGGCATCCCGAACCTGCTGCAGCTATGGCCTGCCTGTATGTAGGGTCTTGAACATCACCGGCCGCAAATACCCCCGGAACATTGGTCTTCTGGGATTTGCCATCTGTAATGATATAGCCCTCGGCATTGGTGTTAATCCACTCCTTAAACAGTTCTGAGTTAGGATGGTGACCAATGGCAAGGAAGAACCCGTGAATCTTTATCTCAAAATCATCACCTGTTTTATTGTTGTTGAGCAGGGCGCCGGTAACGCCAAACTCGTCTCCAAGTATCTCTTTGGTATTGCAGTTCCAAAGAATCTCAATGTTAGGGGTCTTCATAACCCTCTCCTGCATGGCTTTTGAAGCTCTTAGAACATCCCTTCTTACAATGAGGTAAACCTTGTTGCATAAGCCTGCAAGGTAGGTGGCCTCCTCACATGCAGTATCACCGCCTCCAACAACGGCAACATCCTTTTTCCTATAGAAGAACCCGTCGCATGTGGCACACGCAGATACACCCTCGCCCCTGTATTTCTCCTCGGAAGGAAGTCCAAGATATTTGGCCGTTGCACCTGTTGCTATGATAATAGTTTCCGCCAATAGATTCTTCTGCCCGTCTACCTCAACTTTAAAAGGTCTGCTCCCAAGATCAACCTTTGTTATAATACCAAATCGTACCTCTGTACCAAATCTCTCAGCCTGCTTCTTAAGATCATCCATCAGCTCATTGCCGCTTATCCCTTGCGGATATCCGGGAAAATTGTCAATCTCTGTAGTCGTTGTAAGCTGGCCACCCGGTTGGATGCCCTCATACACCACAGGATTAAGATTTGCACGAGATGCATAAATAGCTGCGGTGTAGCCTGCAGGACCGCTTCCAATAATCAGACATTTGATGCTGTTGTTATCCATAATAGAAAATTATTTACAAAGTTAGTAAAATTTTTATCTCTTGTTTATTAATTGTTCCTCGTAATACACTAAACGCAATCCCCATACGATTGCCATTGCCCCTATCCATCTCGATACCAAAAGTACATACCATATACCTCCTATGGCTGAGAGCAAAAACAGATCCTCAAAATTACTATGTGAGATGCAGATGTGGTAATTGAGCAGATCTATATCCCTTTTGCCTATCTGTCCGCTTTTACTCTCATCTATCATTACCGCAGCGCCGTATGCCAAACCCAATGTATTGGCAACTATCCACAAAAATGCAGTCTTTGCCGGCAGGCCAAACAGCTTTAACAGCGGCATAAAGAGTTTTGCAAGCAATTTTATTACACCAAACTCGTTCATGAGTTTTTGGAGAATGCCCAAGATGTATATTAGCGTAACCATCTTGATTACAAGCCTGCCGGTTGAAAACAACCAGTTTGTGAGCATCTCTAAAAGAGTTTGCGTACCCTCAGCATTTTCAATAAAATTCGTGCCACTATGACCCGGCAATACCTTGTTGAGACAAAAAGCAAGGATAAAAGCCATTAAGGTTCTGCAGAGTGTGATACCCACTGCAGAGGAGCCGGTCTTTTTCTGTACGGCTGTCTCGGTAATCATGTTGTGAGCACACATTACCATAACACTTAAGATGGTAATTACCCTAACATCAAAATCAAAAGCTACCATAACGGATATGGCGGCATAGACATTTACAAAATACCCGGTTACAAACGGAAGAGCTGCCTCTCCCGGCAATCCAATAAAATTGAATACCGGCGATAGAAACTTTGAAATAAGAGGCAGTATGTTAAAATATTGCAGGAGAACAATCAACAAAGAGACAATAACAGTAAGGCGCACTATCCAAATGCAGGTTTTGGTTGTATTTGGAAGCACCTCTTTTATGGAACGTATAACTCTTTGCTTTACAGACTTATCTTTTGAGCTATTGCAGTTCATTATCTATTTTGGCTTAAAAATAACGCCTGCAAAGGTAATTAATTTGGTAACCTTCAAAAAATAACCTGAGGTAACTTATCTTTTTCATGTTACTTAGAATGAGAATCTAAGTCCGGCATCGAAAGTAACGGAAAAATCCTTGTCTGAATAGTAGTTCTGTACAGTAAAATTATTGAATTTGGAAAGCTCTTCATTATCTGACAGCATAAAACTTACTCCCGGCTGGACAAAAATTCCAACATTCCTGCTCAATTTCCCAAGAAAGCCTGCCTGCAGATTTAATGATGATTCAAACCGGCCTATACCAAAACTCTCATGTCCTATACTTGCGCTTATGCATTTGTTTATATTGCAGCCGGCGCCAAGATAAAGCCCTGCAACCTTGCCATTTACAAAATACCAGTTAAGATTTACAGGCACCCCTATGTAATGCAGCTTTTGGCTTATCTTTTCATCATTTTTCTTTATATCGGACCGCAGATACGAGTAAGAAAGCCCTGTTTCAAAATAAAGATTCTTGGATACCTTTACAGCTACGGTGACCCCAAACTTAAGAGGTAGTTTGTGATTGTAAGAGCCACCCCTCAAGTCTATCTTATTCTCCCTTACCCCCATAACATGGCTCACATTCTTTTCTGTGGTGGAGAATGCACCTTTATCAAATTTGGCTAAATCTTTATTTTCAACCCTGTTAACCCCTTGGTTAATATCATACAGAAAATTAGGGGAAGATTTCATGTCCTGGAGGCTTTCAATATCATCATAATAACCACTATCTAAAAACATCCCTCCGCCGGCCGCATTTCCTGCATTAAGAGCAATTGATACCCCTTTCTCTTCCCGATAAATCTTTCTGTTCCTGCCTTTCCTGCCGTTTTCTGCCACTGCTTTATCCCACTCCTTCTGATCTGAGAAAGTTAGATTAACAGCATTTTTAGCCACATCCACATTTGATTTCTCTTTCTGTACATTGCTCTCTGCACTATTCTCTATTACAGTACTTTCCATTGCCATGCTCTCAGCCTCTGTATTTTCTGTTAAAGCAACCTCTGTAACGGCTTTTTCTGCAGAGGTACTCTTTTCAGTTGCTCTATTTTCTAATGCTGAATTATCGGTTGTCTCAATCTTCTTATCTATATTTTCTGCAGTCGTTGAATTGGTAGTAACCTCTTCATCTATACCGTAATGAACATTGTTGGCAGAGGTAATATAACCGTTACCTGCCGCATTCTTGGTATTCTGTTCAGTTAGGCTGTTTTGGACAATATAGTATGGCGCAGAAGGTTTTTTTACAACTGCAATCACATCTGTATTGCCGTTCGCTTTAAAATTGCCAACAATTTCTCTGTTTATATATATGGTTGGCAAAAGAAGCAGAATGATAGCAGCTGCAGCGCAGTAACTTATCAACTTTATAACTTTTGCCCGTTTTCTCCTCCTTATGCTGTTCATAACAGCGCCAAAACCATCCGCAGGTAACTCAGTCTCTATGCTGTTTACCCTGTTCTTTATCTCTTCAATCCACTCTTCATGAAGATTATTTTTATCTAATGGCCTCATACTGCTATCTGTTTTGCATTTGTAAATAATCGTTAACCATTTTTGCAAGTGAACTCTTTGCTCTTGCCAATTGAGAAGATGAACTTCTCTCGTTTATTCCCAACTTCTGTGCAATCTCCTTATGAGACAAATTCTCAAATACATAGAGGTTGAACACTGTTCTATAACCAACGGGTAGCCTGCCAATAAACTTCAAAAGCACATCATTTGGAACAGAAGACAATGATTCTGCATTGGGAGGATCCTCCTCAGAATAATATTTGGCCTCGTTGAGATCTGTCAAAGCCAGCTTCCGCTCCCTAAGATACTGGATAGATACGTTTGCCGTGAGCTTGCACATCCAGGCCTTGAGAGACCCTTTCCCTCTCCATCTGAATTTGTCAAGCGACGAAAATATCTTAATAAAACTATCATGAAGAATATCCTCTGCAAGCTCTCTCTCTCCAAGGTAACGTAGGGCAACGACAAACAGCACCGGAGCATAACTCCGGTATAATTCCTCCATAGCCGTTTTATTGCCGTTTTTGCACTCTTCAGCGATAGTTTCCTCTTGCATTGTCAAGTCACATTCACAATTAAAACGCAAAAAACAGAAAATACTGCACTAATCAGATTAATTTTCTACAGAAATTGTAAAATCTTTGTTGTATACGATATTCTTTGTTCCGGTGTTAAAGAATCCTGTATAATGTCCAAAGTTGCTCCTGATGGCAAAATTGGATTGAATTGCATTGTAGTCTCCCATTAGCCTTGCGTAGGCCATATAAAATACAATGTCATATCCTTGAAAGGCGTATGGAGTGGGATATGTATTGTACAGAGCCTTGTACCGTTCTACAAAAGACTTTGTCTGCGGATTGTCGTAATCTACATAGTATGGCAATGACAGGTGCAGGTTAAGCTGATGCAACAGGTAGATATCCAGAACCTCAAAGTTTTTCCATTTAGGCATCCCAAACAACATTATTGGCCTCTCCTCTGTATTAAGAAGCGACAGATTTCTAATGGCATCGCTTACAAAAGCCTCATTGTTAGACGGTACTATTACTATATTCATAATATGGTCTCTGAGGAGGTTCTTTATTCGGTCCTCTACGGCTCTTCCCTCCAAAATATTATAATGAAGCGAGCTGTAGCCTATATGCCTCTCAGTCAAGCCTCTTGCAATGCTGTTTACATACAGCGAATCTGTATTGCCGCTTTCGTATATTATAACTACGTTGGCAAAACTTCTGCTATACTTGTCTGCGATATTATCCACTATTGAGTTGAGCTGGTGTTTAAGATCTGTGGGTATCTGTACAAATCCGTTATAATGTGATACCAAAGATGCTGCATTGTGATCCATAGGAGAAACCAAAATGGTGTGACTCTCAATATATGGATGAATAGTCTCCAATTCACCTTTTTTAACCGGGCCTATAACAATCCCCTTATTGACAAGTCTCCCGCTTCTTCCTATATCATCCAAGGAGCTGTAATCTTTCTGGTCTATCACATCTAAAGTGACATCTACACCAAGAGAGGAGAGCGAATCCAATGCAAGGAGCGAACCTGCGTAGAAATCCATGAAATTTGAGTTGAGATTGGATGTGTCCCTCGAATTAAACGGGAGAATTAGTGCGATATCTGCTTTCCTACCATACAGATCCGCTGTAAGGTTCTCATTGGTAGAAAATTGATCAACAGTTTCGGTTACATTCTCCGTTTCATGCAATGTTGTGCTGTCTGTAGGTAGTTCTACTTTATCCTTGCCATTTGAGGCCGTGATGTTCTCTTTGCTCTCGGCCTCTTCGTTTGACCTCCTAAGAGCAATAGCTATGCGCTCCTGTCTCGACAATCTCCTTTTCCTCTTGGACTCCTGCTTGCCGCTGCTCTTCTCATCACTGTTACCGGGAGATAATTTGTCGGGAATATAAAGAATCATACCTGTCTTTAAACCGTTGCCTAACACAGGGTTATTCTCTATAATCTCCTTTATGGAAACGTTATACGCCTTGGAGATGGAGTAGAGAGTCTCGCTTTGCTGCACATTGTGGACATATACAATAACACCATCTTTTTTTATCTTGTCTTGCGCTATTTTCACATTGTTTTGGGCAGATGCCGCAATTGCAACGGCAAGTATAATTACCAAGGCATATAAACGTCTCATAATAAGTGTACTATATTAAATTACATAAGTCTTGCGAGCATGTTCTTCACATTTGTTTCAATACGCTCGTAAACATTGTCATTGTATGGAGCCTTCTTAAACTCCTCACCTGTAATATGCTCGTAAAGCTCTATATATCTGTTTGAAATAGATTCAACTATCTCGTCTGTCATCTCGGGAACCTTCTGTCCGGATTGTCCGCTGAATCCGTTGTCCATAAGCCATTCGCGAACAAACTCCTTTGATAACTGCCTCTGCGGCTCCCCTTTGGCAAATCTCTCCTCGTAACCGTCAGAGTAGAAATAGCGGCTGCTGTCCGGAGTGTGAATCTCGTCAATAAGATAGATCTCACCATCTTTCAAGCCAAACTCGTATTTTGTATCTACAAGAATCAATCCCCTTTTGGCGGCAATCTCGGTACCTCTCTTGAACAGAGCAAGCGAAATCTCCTCCAACTTTTCATAAACATCCTTTGCAACTATCCCCTTTGTAATAATCTCCTCCTTGGAGATATCCTGGTCATGCCCGCCAATCTCGGCTTTTGTGGTAGGGGTGATTATAGGGTGGGCAAACCTCTCGTGCTCTCTCATCCCATCCGGAACAGGCACTCCGCAAATCTCTCTTGCTCCGCTTTTGTATGTTCTCCAAGAACTTCCTGTAAGATAACCTCTTACAATCATCTCAACAGGCAAACTCTCACATCTGTGACCAACAGTAACCATAGGATCCGGCGATGCAATCTTCCAGTTCTTTACAATATCCTGCGTATCATCCAAAAACTTTGAAGCTATCTGGTTCAATACCTGCCCTTTGTATGGAATTCCCTTTGGCAGTACAACGTCAAAGGCCGATATCCTGTCTGTGGCAACCATAACCATCAGCTTGTTGTCAATTGTATAGACATCCCTTACCTTTCCAACATATTTGGAGGTCTGTTTGGGAAAATCAAATTCCGTAGATGTAATGGATTTCATAATTTTATGACTTAAAAATTAAACAAATTCTGTAAATGTCCCGCTTCTGTCCCACTCTTGTCTTTTTCCTATCTGCTTCCCGACAGATCTTTTTTGTAAAACTCTACAAGTCTGTTGCAAAAGGTTTTCCATGATAACTCATCCTTCACACGCTCAATATTCTTTACATATTCCTCTCTAAGAGAGCGGTTGTCAAAATAGCTCTTTATGGCATCGGCTATAGTCTCCTTTCTGCAATCCTTTATTATCATCCCTGTACCCTTGTCCCCAATGGTCTCTTTAAGCCCTCCAACATCTGTCGTAATCATGGGTAGGTTAAAATTAAAACAGATAGAACTTATCCCGCTTTGAGTGGCAGACCTGTAAGGTAGCACACATACGTCAGATGCAGAGAAATATGGTGATACACAACTATCCTTAATGTAGCTTGTGGTTACACTTATGTTATCTCTGTAAGGAGAGCTGTCTATCAATGCCTCATATTTATCAAAACTGCCGTAAGGTTCGCCTGCAATGATAAGTTGGTAAGAGTCATCCAAAAGATTAAATGCCTCTATAAGCAGATCCAACCCTTTGTACTCTCTTATAAGCCCAAAAAAGAGAATATTCCTTTTATTGGGTTTTATTCCCAACTGCCTGCAAGCCTGTTCTTTGGAGATTTTTGCTCCAAAATGGGAGTAGAGTGGGTGAGGGGTAACCAAAACAGGCTTCTCTCTGTCGAACGACAGAAGATCATTCCTTACAGCATCACACAGCACCACAAAGCCGTAGTTTGGCTTTAAGAACCATTTGGTAAACAGACGGTCAAAGAAATGCGGCTCATGCGGAATAACATTATCCAAGATGGAAATAATCTTGCAGTTTCTTCCAACATGTCTGGCAACATAACCCAATGACGGAGCAAACCAACTCATCCAATACCTCATTATAAGAAGATCAGGATTAAACCTCCTTATAGCCTTTGCAGTAGAGATATACGTAAAAGGATTTGCCGTATCCAATAGAGCCTCAGACTCTACCGGTACGGCATTATCATCTTTTGTAACATATTGAGTCTTACCCGGAAAGAGAATGTCTGGATACTGTCTCTTAAAATTAAAAGCTTTTACAGAATGCTCCTTTCCCAGTTCCTGCATCAAATACGTGTTAAACTGAGAAATACCACCTCTGTACGGGTAAAAGCAGGATAATATTGCTATTCTCAACTATTTTGTTTTTGATTTAACATACTCCTCGTTCAAGCCTACAAGAACATTGTTGGTAATGTCAAGCTGTGAGTTGCCAACTATAACCGTATTTGTACTTCCGCTGGTTGTAAGGATAAGTGCATAATTGTGCTCTGCATTATACTTCTCAACGTAAGTCTGGATGGCATCCATAACCTTGTTAAGCATAACCTGCTGCTCCTCCGCCATCTCCATGCTCTTTTGCTGTCTTAGGCCCTCGAGAGACTGCTGGCGTTGGTATAGCTGCTGTTGCTGCTCCTCTGCCTGTGCACGAGTCAGCAACCCTTTGTTTATCTTGGTCTCAAAATCCTTGGCCGCACTTTCAAATGCCCTTCCCTTCTTGTTGAGGTCCTCCTGAATAACCTGTGCTTTAGCCTCAAGCTCAGACTTAAGATCATTGAACATGTCGTAGTTGTTTACTAAAGAATCCATCTGAATGTAGACAATGCTCCCCGAAGGTGCTACAGTGGCAGTCTCAACTGAGGCAGCCGCCTTTGTGTCTGAGGCAGTGTTATTGTTACAAGAAACAAGAATTGTTGCAAGCGCAACAGCTAGAATTGCTTTTTTCATATTATTTATTTGTTAATTATTTCCATCCCTATGCATACAACCCGCAAATATAGCAATAATTATGCTATTTCAATCTGTCTAAGTATTCTTTTATGGTCTGCTCAAGCCCTAAATATAACGCGTCACATATAAGGGCGTGCCCAATGGAGACCTCATCTAACCAATTTATAGTTTGATGAAAAAAATTCAGATTGTCTAAGTTAAGGTCGTGGCCGGCGTTTAGCCCCAATCCGCATCTGCGGGCCTCCTCTGCAGCCTTAAGATAGGGCTCTATAGCTTTTTCCCTGTCTGCAGAATAGTTCCTTGCGTAAGCCTCTGTGTAGAGCTCAACCCTGTCGCAACCGCACTCAGCCGCATTTGCAACCATCTCAACAACAGGATCCACAAAAATGGACACCCTAATGCCGTAACTCTTAAAGAAACTGCAGATCTCCTTAAGATAACTCTTGTTCTTAATGGTGTCCCACCCGGCATTTGATGTTAGCACGTTCTCTGCGTCGGGAACTAAAGTTACCTGATTGGGAACAACCTTGGCAACCAACTCCTTAAAAGAATCGATAGGATTACCCTCTATGTTGAATTCGGTTTTCAGCACCGGCCGAATCTCCAATACATCGCTATATCTTATATGTCTTTCATCCGGCCTTGGATGAACGGTAATCCCTTGAGCACCAAATTTTTCACAATCAATTGCGCACTGCAGGACATTGGGCATGTTGCCACCCCTCGCATTACGTATAGTGGCTATTTTGTTTATGTTAACGCTAAGTTTTGTCATAAGTATATCTGTTTTAAGCAGTACAAAATTATAGAAATTTTTATATTTGCATTATCTGATAGGATAAATTAAGTTGCAGAATTAAGAAAATAAGGATGAAGATTGCACTTTTTGGAAAAAACATAGATGAACGATCAATGGGAGATTTCATAAGACTTATGCATCTCCTCAACAATAAGCCAAACATAGAGTGGTCTGTTTATGCCCCTTTCTATGAGAGATATAAAGAAAAAGTACAGTTTCCAAAAGGATCCCTTTTTAATGATTATTCAGATCTGCTTCCCGACAACGATCTTTTTTTGGCCCTTGGCGGAGATGGAACAATCTTAGACTCCCTCACATTGGTACGAGATAAGGAGATTCCGGTAGCCGGAATCAATTTCGGCAGATTAGGTTTTCTTACAACAGAAAGCGTAGATGAACAGAATCTCTGGATGAATGATATACTTAAAAAGGACTACAAGGTTAACAGTAGAACATTGCTACATGTATGTAAGCCCGGTTTGGATTGTTGTCTGTATGGCGCAGGCGAGATCTACCCGTATGCCCTTAACGAGGTATCCATACAGAGAATAGAGCCGGCAATGTTAGAGATTCATGTAAAGATAGACGGGGAGCCTATACCTGTATATTGGGCAGACGGAATACTCATAGCTACTGCAACGGGTTCCACAGCCTATTCGCTTAGTGTTGGAGGGCCTGTCGTTACACCGGATTCCAAAGTCCTTATCATATCGCCGATTGCACCGCATAACCTTAATGTAAGACCGCTTATAGTACCGCAGTCATCGAGAGTGGAACTCTTTTTTACAGGACGTGTAGACGAGGCGCAACTTACAATGGACAATAGATATTTTAAGATTGGGAAAGATGAGACAGTTGTTGTACGTACGGCAGACTATACGCTTAACTGCATAACACTCAATAATAACTTTTTTAGAGCGCTGAATGAAAAACTCCTGTGGGGAGAGGATAAAAGGAATATGCGCAAGTCTTTGGGCTGTTTGTTGTAATATCCCCAAGCATTCACTATATTTGCAGTTTGTTTGTTTAATTGCCCATTATGAATGATGATATGAAATTGCCGTTGCACGTCTCTATGATAATGGATGGAAACGGGCGTTGGGCCAAAGAAAAAGGGAAAGAGAGACTGTTTGGTCATGCAGAGGGGATAGAGAGCGTACGAGCATGCACGGAGTATGCTGTAGAGCGGGGGATAAAGTATCTCAGCCTGTTTGCTTTTTCCACGGAGAATTGGAACCGGCCTGTAGAGGAGGTTGAGGGGCTTATGCGAATGATGATAAAGGCAATATCCAATGAAACGCCAACATTTGTGAAAAACGGAATAAGGTTTAGAGTCATAGGGGATTTTTCCGGCCTTTCACAAGAGTTGCAGCAGGAGATAGAAGATTGTCAAAAACTTACAGAAAAGTTTAACAATCTTACACTTATAGTTTTTTTGAGCTATAGCGGAAAATGGGATATCCTGCAAGCTGCAAGAAAGGCGGCACAGACAGGAGAGAGTAATATTTCAGAGAAAGAATTTGAATCTTACCTCAGTACTGCCGGTATTCCGGATCCGGATCTGATTATCAGGACAAGCGGAGAGCAGAGAATCAGCAACTACATGCTTTGGCAAGCGGCTTATTCCGAGCTTTACTTTACAAAAACACTTTGGCCTGATTTTCGTAAAAATGAGTTCCGTCTCGCTTTAGAGGAGTACGCATCCAGGAGCAGACGCTTTGGAAAGATATAATAACTATTGCATTAACAATTCAATGAGATTATTTAAAATACTCGTGCTCGCAAGTCTTTTGGTTCCTTGCGGTCTGTTTGCACAAGAGCATAAAAATGAGGTTGTAGTAGACTATAACAATCCCAAAACCTATATCATAGGAGACATAAAGATTAGTGGTGTAGACTATCTTAGAGAGGAGCAGATATTGTCTTTGACAGGATTACAACCGGGGGATGCCATAACAATACCCGGCGATGAGATCTCCCAGATCTTAAAAAGAATCTTAATGCAGCGCAAATTTTCCGATGCAGGTTTTTATATAGACTCGTTGAAAAGCAAAGACACCATAGTTCTTGGGTTGCGTTTAGTTGTAAAACCCCGTGTCTCAAGGTGGGTTTTCACAGGAACAAAAAAGAGCGAAGAATCTGAGCTGTCTGAGAGACTTAAATTAAGGAGAGGGCAGGAGCTGTCTGATTACGTAGTAAAATCATCTGCAGATATAATTAAAAGGTATTACAAGGAGAAGGGATTCCTCAAAACTGAGGTAAGAGTGGAGCAGACCAACGATACGATTGTCAAAAATGCGGTAAGGGTGAATTTTGTTGTAGACAGAGGCCCAAAAGTAAAGATTCAGAGAATAACATTCAAAGGTAACGATGAGATAAAGGCTTCCAAGTTGGCAAGAGCCATGAAAAAAACAAAGGACAAAAGGATTGTCAATTTCTTGAGGAGCAAAAAATTCAACGAGAAGGAGTACCCCAACGATAAGGAGAATTTGATTCAGGTGTTCAACGAAGCCGGTTACAGAGATGCGAGGATAGTGAAAGACTCCATGTACTATATAGAACCGGGAAGAATGAACATAGATTTTACAATAGACAAGGGCAAAAAATACTACTTTAGAGAGATTACGTGGACAGGAAACTCTGTATATACAGCCCAGCAGCTATCTCAAGTACTGCATTTGGAGAAAGGAGATGTGTATGATGTGGTAAATATGAGAAAGAGGCTGTTTGGAGATGGAAAAGGACAGAACCCCGATGTTAACAAAATGTACACAGACAACGGATATCTCTTCTTTAACATAACTCCCGTTGAGGTAAACATAGATGGTGATTCCGTAGATGTTGAGATGAGAATAGTTGAGGGGAAACCGGCTACATTTAATAACATAATAGTGAACGGCAACACAATAACCAACGAGAAGATAGTTAGAAGAGCCATGTTCACAAAACCCGGATACCTTTACAGCCAGACAGATTTTGAACGTTCTATAAGAGAGATTGCCTCAATGGGGCATTTCGAAGCAGAGCATGCCTATTCAGAAAAAGGATATAACTTAATGCCAAACCAGAATAACAATACGGTAGATATAGCATTTAACGTAGAGGAGAAACCTAACAGCCAGTTGGAACTCTCCGGAGGATGGGGAGGCAACACCTTTGTAGGAACATTGGGCGTAAGTTTTAACAATTTCTCATTTAAGAGAATGTTTGAGAAGAATGCGTGGAGGCCTGTACCGCTTGGAGATGCACAGACCTTGGCCATAAGGTTCCAGACCAACGGTACATACTATACGGCACTCTCCGCATCTTTCATGGAACCATGGCTTACCGGCAAAAAACCTACATCATTGAATGTACAGGTATACTTTACGCGTCAGACCAACTCATATTACTATTACCAGACCTCGGACGAATATATGGAGGTTTACGGTGCGGCAGTAGGACTTGGTAACAGACTCAAATGGCCTGACAACTACTTTGTATTGTATCATGAACTAAGCTGGCAGACATATAAATTAAAGAACTGGAACTACAACTTCCTTTTCAATACGGGAATGTCTCACAACGCAAGTTACAAGATATCACTCAACAGAAACTCAACAGACCAGCCGCTCTATCCAAGAGGAGGATCGGATCTGTTGCTCAGTTTGCAGCTCACTCCGCCATACTCGCTCTTCCGTTCAAAAAATACGGATTACAAGAATATGGATGACAAAGAGAGGTATAAATGGATAGAGTATCACAAGTGGACATTCAAGAGTACGCTGTATACAAAACTTATTGGGGACCTTGTCCTTAAGACGGCTGCGAACTTTGGTTACCTTGGATATTATAACAAGGACCTTGGATATTCTCCGTTTGAGGGGTTCCAGCTTGGAGGCGACGGTATGAGCGGTTATAACACATACGGTTCAGAGATTATAGGACTGAGAGGTTATCCTAACACCTCGCTTACCCCAATTAAGGACAATGCATATGCCGGTAACGTATATGACAAGTTTACGGTTGAGCTAAGATACCCTGTTGTGTTGCAGCCGCAATCTACAATCTATGCGCTGTTATTCTTGGAGGGCGGTAATTGCTGGTCCGATATAAGAGAGTTTAATCCGTTCCAGATTAAAAGGTCTGCCGGTGTAGGTTTAAGAGTATTCCTCCCTATAGTTGGTATGCTTGGTATAGATTGGGGTTACGGATTTGATCCGGTACCTAACGAGAAACTCAAGAGAGGGGGAAGCCAGTTCCATTTTGTAATAGGTCAACAGTTCTAAACCATAAAAATTTTTGTGTATGAAGAGATTTATTATTGCAATTATTGTCGTTTTGACTTCTGCTTCGTATGGCATTCTTAATGCACAGAATGTATACTATCCAAATGGCAAGATAGGGTATATAAATACAGATTCGATACTTGTTAAGATTCCTGCGTATGAGACTGCAACAACGGAGTTGGATAAATTAAGCGAGCAATACAAACAGAAAATAGAGTCAGATGTTCAGAAGATAGAGAACTTGTATCAGAGCTATCAGTCCCAGAAGCAGAGATTGACGGAAACAGAGAGAGCTTATAGGGAGCAGGATATAATAAAGAGAGAAAAGGAGGTAAAGGAGCTGCAGAAGCTCTATTTTGGCCCCGATGGTTATCTTCAGAAAAAATCTGAGGAGTTATTGTCTCCAATAAAGGAGAAAGTACAAGCTGCAATAGATAAAATTGCTAAAGATGGAAATTTTATGATTATCTTTGACCTTGCTGCCATGCAGGGGGTTGCTTACTATGCGCCCGGAGACAATCTTAATCAATATGTTTTAAGACTATTAGGATTACAATAAAACTATAACAAATACAAAATGAAAAAAGTCACACTTCTTTTATTTGGGTTAGGCTTGTTGCTGTCAACATCGTCATTTGCCCAGAACCTAAAATTCGGCCAGCTGAACATGCAGGAGCTCATAGCTCTTATGCCGGAGAGAGACTCAGCTATTGTGAAATTGGAAAAATACGGAGCTGAATTGGACGAAACTTTGCAGGGAATGCAGACGGAATTTAATACTAAGCTTCAGACCTACAACCAGAAGAGCGCAACTTGGACAGCAGCTGTTTTGGAGGCAAAAACAAAGGAGCTACAGGAGATGCGCCAGAGATTGGAGCAGTTTCAGGTAAATGCACAGAATGAATACGGACAGATGCAGCAGGAGTTGTTTGCCCCTGTATTCAAAAAAGCAAACGAAGCTATTGAAAAGTTGGGTAAAGAGAATGGATTTACATATATCTTTGACATATCTGCAGGAGCTGTTATATTCCATAGCGAATCAACAGTAGATGTTCTCCCATTAGCTAAGAATGCTTTAGGTATACCTGCCAGCAAAACTACTCCATACGTTCCTGCTTCTGCACAGCAGCAAAAAGGAGCACAGAATTAATAAAGCTTTACAAAATATCAATATAAAAAAGGTTACCGGTTTTTTAATTTGGTAACCTTTTTTGTCATGTTCAAATAAGTCTCCACACTATTTTTTAGATACATAAAAATAGAATTAATATAGTCTACCCCGTTAAACAATACTCAGTCTGAGTGTACATAAAAAGAGGACGACTAAAAAATACTAGTCGTCCTCAAAATAGCTGTTATTATTACAAATTATTATTTGTATTTGACCTATTATATACCGCTGTCAACAGGGTTCTGATCTGCCTTCTCATCCATATTCTTGTTTGCATCGAACTCAGACTGAGGGATAGTCATTACCCAGTCGTATGTCTCAGGGTTGTTCACCTTTATATTGTTTACTGCAGTTCTGGCAGCAAGAGGGTGTCCCATCTCCTCGGTACGTACAAATCCCTGTTTAAGTCTCTTTATATCGTAGATACGTCCGTACTCACCCCAAAGCTCAATTCTTCTTTGAATTAGAATCTCCTCAAGAAGCGAACCTGTTTCATCTGTGGTAAGTGCTCCAAGAGCTGTACCTGTTTTTGCAGAGCAATCATAAGATTTGTCTCTCTCTTTCATCAATTTGTTAAGAGCAGCACGAGCTCCATTATCATCGCCTGCACGGCAAAGAGCCTCGGCCTCTGTAAGAACCATCTCTTCAATTCTCATATAGATTCTGTCGCATAGCCAGTTAGAGTATTTGCTGTTACTGTTGTCCTTGCTTATATCATACAAGAATTTCTCCTGCAGATACTTACCCTTGGCTGTTGGTATAGGGTTGTTTATGTTCCACCATGCCTGTCTTGCATCATTCTCCCCAATCTTATCATGTAGCCATTTGCTTATACACTTAGGTGCTCTACCACCATAGGCATTACCTCCATTTGTATATGCATCCATGTGTGTCATGAACTGTGGGTTGGTAGTTGACTGGTCTAACTGAACCTTGAAGCCCCACATAACATAGCTTGGATCTGCACTGTTGAAGCCGTTGAATACATTGTCGAATTTACATACTTCGCCCTTACCCTGTGCTTTTTGAGCATAGTCTGCCACTGTCTTCCAATCTGCAGCAGTTGTAGCCATGAATGAAAGTGCTCTTGCTTTAAGTGCATATGCTACATATTTGTCCATGTGAGAAGGGTTGTCTGCATTTCTGGTCTTCTCCAATAGAGAGATAGCTTTATCTAAGTCGCTGTTAATCTGTTTGTAAACCTCCTCAACAGTGCTTCTTGGATTACCCTGTGTTCCGGCAACCGTGGGCTCTGTGTAGATAGGAACACACTTCTCAGACTCATGCCCAACGTATGTTCTTGAGAACATTACAGCAAGGCCATGGTAACAGTATGCTCTTATAGCGTATGCCTGTCCAATAATATATGCAACATCCTCACTTGGTCCCTGCATGGTCTCCTCCGCAGCTATGATGCTGTTTACGTTACCAATAAGCTGGTAGTAGAAATTCCACAATCCGTATGGCCTCCAGGCAGAATTTGAATATCTCGATTTAACATTGTAGACATAGTCAAACCAGAACCAACCGCTACCCTGAGCTGCCATTACCATATCCTCTCCCATCAAATCTGCCATAAGCGCATATCCCATAGGGCCTACTTCCTGGTGGTAATTTCCTGTTACGGTCTGCCCCCACTCATACATCAGCCTGTACGTACCGTTAAGTGCTACAATAGCTGAATTAGACGACTGCATCATACCGTCACCACCTATCTGTTGGGTTGGCTTGGTATTCAGCTGATCTTTGCTGCACGATGCAAAGAGTGTCGCCACAACTGCCAATAATATAAATATTTTTTTCATTATGTATCCTGTTTATGGTTAAAAGTTTATTTCAAGTCCAAAAGCAATAGTCTTAATAGGAGCGTATGTATAACCGATTCCACCTGAGAAGTTATACTGAGGGTCCATACCGTTAAGATGATTGAACATTACAATGTTGTCAAATGTTGCAAATACTCTAACATTGTCTATATTCATCTTCTTTACAAGACTCTGAGGAAGATTATATCCTACAGTAATGTTCTTTAGCGCAAAATATGATGCATCTATCAAAGCCTTGTCTGTAGTTGTCTTCATTGATCCAATCTCAACCATTGGAATATCTGTCTCATCACCAGGTTTCTGCCATCTTCTTAAAGCAGCTTTGTTCCATGTATCACCGGTGTATGTAGTAAACAATGAACTAAAGTAGTTGCTCTCATAGATCTTTCCACCAAGCGAATATGTACCTAATACAGACAGGTCAAAATTCTTAAGAATCTTAAAGTTCATGGATAGTGAACCGCTAAGTTTAGGCTCTCTTGAGCCAAGGTAGTATTTAGATGTAGCAGCTTTGCTGTAGTCATCTGTAATGTACTCGCCAACTATTGTACCATCCTCCTCCATCTTCTCGTATGCATAGTAAAGCTGTTTACCGGTCTCCTTATCTACACCTGCATTCTTGGCCATAAAGAATGTGTAGATAGGCATCCCCTCTTTAATGATTCTTGCCCCCTCAAGTATCTGGTTGCTCTCTTGTGTAAGTTTAAGAACTTTATTCCTGTTTAGCGAACCCATAACAGATGCATCCCATACAAAGTTAGGTTTGTCCAAAATAACACCCTTTATAGTGAACTCGAAACCTGCATTTCTCATGCTACCAACGTTAGAACTGTAACCGGCGAAACCTGTAGACATAGCCATAGGATAGTTCAACAGCAGATCTGTAGTCTTAGAGTGGTAGAACTCTGCCATCAACTGTAGTCTCGATTTAAAGAACGATGCATCCAAACCTATATTAAGTGTATGTTTTTTCTCCCAAGTAACATCTTTGTTCTCCAAAGAGGTTAGTCTACCACCATTTGCAGACGCATTTGCGTATGACAGATCATAGAAAGACTGCCATGCGTAGTATAGTGTATAACCGGATGCATCAAGCAGGTTGTCATTACCCTGTGAACCGTAGCTGGCTCTTAGTGATAAATTGCTCAACCAGCTTACATCTTTAAGCCACTCCTCTTGAGATGCTCTCCAAGATGCACCTACAGACCAGAAGTTACCCCATCTGTTATCTTCATGGAATCTTGATGAACCGTCTGTTCTCCAGCTGCCTGAAAGATAATATTTGTCGTCAAAGCTGTAGTTTATACGTGCAAGGTAAGATTCTACCCTGTATCTGTCTGAGTATGAGTTACCTTCCTTTACAGTTGTACCGGGAGCAAGCTCATATATGCCGTCTACCAAACCTGTCCTTGAAGCTGTTAGGTAGTTATATTTATATGAATAGAACTCGTGACCTGCAAGAACATCAAATTTATGTTTGCCAAAGGACCTGTTATATGTAAGCAACTGGTTGAATGTGTAGGAGAAATCTCTTGTATTGGTCTTTACTATCTCACCGCGGGAGCCTGCACCGTCTCCGTGGTACATATTGTAATAGCTCATGAGGTTTCTGTTAACATAGTCACCACCAATGTTCACAGAGAATTTAAGACCTTTAAGAGCGCCCATCTTCTCATCATCTCCACCCAAATCTACATTTGCTCTGTATGAAACGTTGTCTCTATTATTTTCATATTTGTTATCCTCAAGGTTACCTGCAGTGTTAAATCCGGAAGCTTTAGGACGGCTTCTTCCCTCGTTACCGTAGTCATACTGTCTCTTGCCATTTTCGTCTAACATATCTTTTCCGTTAGCATCTTTCATGTAAACGGGGTAGATAGGAGCCATGAACTGAGCGGTATACCATGCATTACCTGTAAATGAACCAGAACTTGACTGCTGAGAGTTGGCAGATGTGCTTGCAAGGTTAACGTTCAAACCTGCGTTCAGCCAATATTTTGCCTTATGGTTAACACCTACTCTACCGGAGAAACGGTCGAATTTGGTTCCTTTGAGGATACCCTCGTCATAAAGGTAGCCGAATGACATCATATATTGTGTCCTGTCGTTACCGCCGTTGATAGACAGCTGATGCTCTGTCCTTATTGCATTGTTGTCTGTAATGGCATCCATCCAGTCTTCATTCCATGCAGAAACAGCATCTGTATGAACTTTTCCTGTAGACTGGTCAATTACAGTTGCCCATGTGTAGTTCTTGTAAGGATTGTAGATCTCACCGCCAAGGGCACCACTAAGCTCACTTGCTGCAATCTGTCCGGCCTCAGCTGCGGTTTTTCCGGCATTGTACTGATAATCATTCTTAATAGCTTCGTATGTAAGTTCAACAAACTCTGCTTGCGAGACCATATCATAACGTTTGATAGATCTTGAACTTACACCAACAGATCCTTTATAGGTTACTCTTGTCCTGTCTTTAGAACCCTTCTTGGTTGTAATCATAATCACACCGTTTGCACCACGTGCACCATACAATGCACCGGCAGAAGCATCCTTCAATACAGACATAGACTCTATATCCGCAGGGTTGATAGCGCTTATAGAACCATCGTAAGGGATACCGTCAACTACATACAATGGAGATGATGATGCATTGATGGAACCATAACCACGAATCTGAACAGAGGCTGCATCACCTGGCTGTCCACCGCCTGAAGTGGTGACAACTCCTGGAGCAAGACCTTCCAAAGCCTTTGTTACATTGGAAACAGCACG
>UQWT01000025.1 GCA_900544815.1 uncultured Bacteroidales bacterium
ATATCAAAGATACAAAATATTTAACACATTAGCAATCAATTTGTTAGGAAAAGATTAACATTTCCCGACAGTCCCTAGGTTATGGTACGCATCATAGACTTCACCGGCCGGAATATTTGTATTGGTAAGATAACCTTTTAGTCCATCCCATTTAGCATCAGCTTCAAGTTTGGCGTAATTGATGGATACTTTAACGTCACCTTCCATCTTAAGGAACTTGTTATAGCCACGTTTGTTGATATTATCCTTCGTAAGAGTTCCTCGGCTATAGGCTTTTTCCAAACGACGTATTCCCTTTTCTCTATTATACGCATCCTTGCGGGCACGATCATCGGTATACCCTACCAACAGTCGTTGTGCGTTACCTTTGTCATATTCGACCATCTGGCAATCAACCTTTGGCTGTTTCAATATCCATTCCTGTATCTTTCTACTCTCGTTTTTAATCTTTGCTCCGATAATGTATTTGTAACCGTTATCCTCAAGGTCTGCTATGTTGTCACCATTCATCAGTCCTGAATCAGCCACAACAATGAAGTCTTCCAAATTGTATTTCCTGACAAATTCAGTCACCACCGGTAACATAGTGTGTCCTTCATATTTATTCCCTTCATGTATGCAATATGCCAACGGATAACCTCCAATACTCACAAGCAGTCCTAGTATTATCTGTGGATTCTTATGTCGTCCTTCTTTAGAAAATCCTGTTTTACGCAGTTCATCTTCGTAATCTGCTTCAAAATAAAGAGTGGTCACATCATAAAACAGAATGCCGATATGACCATTCAATATTTGCTTTGTATGCAATACGCTTATATCCTGCACAATTTCATGTTGGTTGTCACTGAGCTTATCCAAATAGCGGTATATTTTTGACAGGTTTACATCTTCATCAAAATGGTTCTTCAGATAATCTACGGTGGCAGCCTTGCTTGCAGGATAGGCTAAGCGGGCCTTTACTAGTTGTCGAAACACTACGTCCTCAATTTTATTGAAGCCCACATTGTCAAATACACGGTCAAGAATCAAGTCGGCTCCATTTATAGAAATGTTCGTTATGCATGAAAGCATCTGTTCCGCATTCAGCAGTTCTGCTTCACATTTACTTCGTTCCTCTCCAAATAAATCCAAACGGGGATGACGCCGTTCTTGTTCTCTGTCAATCCATTCTCGACCTTTTGAGAGAAGAGGGCTTATGTCTTCGGGACTTTTGGCTATGCCGATTGTTATAAGCTCCTTATAAATACCGGAGCATTTTTCAGCAACCACTATGCTCACCGTTCCTGAACGATTCTTTTTTCGCTTGATAAACATAAAAAAATACTTTGCGTACCCCAAAATAAGGGTACGCAAAATTATAAATAATTAATTATAAAGCGTTTATAAAATATCCTTTTTTTGAGTGACGAAGTCAGGAAAAAGGGCATTTGTCATCCACTTTAAAAAGTTTTATGTTAATTTGTCCATATTCTATATCCTTAATACTCACCCCAAGACTTAATCTGAATCTCCTCCAACGGAATGCTGCAAAAGGCATTGATGAATGCAGATGCAAGGCGGGCATTGGTTATGAGCGGAATGTTAAAGTCTACGGCAGCACGCCTTACTTTGTAACCGTTCTCCAACTCAACCTGAGTGAGGTTCTTTGGTATGTTCACAACCATATCAATCTGCTTGTTGTGAAGCATATCCATCGCCTGCGGCTCCATTCCCGGCTCACTTGGCCAGTAAACTCTTGTTGCTGGAATATTGTTGTCTACCAAATATTTCCATGAACCACCGGTAGCATAAAGCGAGTACCCCTTCTTGGCAAGAGTACGTGCAGCTCCAAGCAGCTCTGCCTTCTGTTTGGCATCTCCTGTTGAGAGAAGAATATTCTTTTTAGGGATCTTATTACCCACAGACAACATTGCTTTAAGAATTGCTTCATTGGTATCATCGCCAATACAGCCAACCTCACCGGTAGATGCCATATCAACGCCAAGCACAGGGTCTGCTTTCTGAAGACGTGAGAAAGAGAACTGCGAAGCCTTTATTCCAACATAATCAAGGTCAAAGGCGTTCTTTGCCGGTGCTTCAACCTTTTCACCAATCATCGCCTTTGTAGCAAGATCTATAAGGTTAATTTTAAGAACTTTAGAAACAAATGGAAAACTCCTCGATGCCCTAAGGTTACACTCAATTACCTTAATATCGTTCTCTTTGGCAAGGAACTGAATATTAAACGGACCTGTAATATGCAGAGCCTCTGCAATTTTTCGTGAGATCTTCTTTATCCTTCTAACAGTCTCAACATAAAGTTTCTGAGGAGGGAACTGAATTGTAGCATCACCTGAGTGAACGCCCGCAAACTCAATATGTTCTGAAATTGCGTATGCTATAACCTCACCCTTATTTGCAACAGCATCAAACTCTATCTCCTTGGCATGCTGGATAAACTCACTTACAACAACAGGATGTTTTTGAGAAACATTTGCGGCAAGCTGCAGGAACTGAACCAATTCATCTTTGTTTGAACATACGTTCATTGCAGCTCCGGACAATACGTATGACGGTCTCACCAAAACAGGGAATCCAACGGTGTCTACAAACTCGTAGACATCTGCAAGCGTTGTAAGCTCCTTCCATCTCGGCTGATCTATGCCAAGACTATCTAACATAGAGGAGAATTTATGCCTGTCCTCTGCATTGTCTATGTCTTTTGCCTGAGTACCAAGGATTTTAACACCTTGCGAATCCAATCTCATTGCAAGGTTGTTAGGTATCTGACCGCCCATAGAGACAACCATACCGTGAGGCTTTTCAAGGTCGTAGATATCCATAACACGCTCGTATGTAAGCTCGTCAAAGTAGAGCCTGTCGCACATATCATAGTCTGTAGATACAGTCTCGGGGTTGTAGTTTATCATAACACCTCTCCATCCGCATTTCTGAATGGTAGTAAGGGCATTAACGCTACACCAGTCAAACTCAACAGAACTGCCTATTCTGTATGCGCCCGACCCAAGGACAATTATAGATTTATGGTCACCTATATACGCTACATCGTTGGCAGTTCCGCTATATGTAAGATAGAGGTAGTTGGTCATTGCAGGGAACTCGGCGGCAAGTGTATCTATCTGTTTTACAACAGGAATAATACCCAAACTCTTTCTATAGTCACGGATAATATTTACAGCTTCATCTGTATCTATCTTGTCTTTAAACAGCAACCTTCCAATCTGGAAATCCGAGAATCCCATGACTTTAGCCCTTCTTAGAAGTTCCGGAGAAAGGGACTCTAATTTGTCGGGAAGAGAATTAATCTCCCTGTCTGTTAGAATTATATTGTGCAGTTTCTCCAAAAACCATTTGTCTATCTTGGTAAGATCGTGAATCTGGTCTACCGTGTATCCCTTCTTAAAAGCTTTGGAAATTACAAAGATACGGTTATCGGTGGGCTCGCGTAAAGCTTTGTCTATATCCGGAACATTTATCTCCTTGTTTGCAACAAAGCCGTGCGCACCCTGGCCAATCATCCTAAGCCCCTTTTGAATGGCCTCCTCAAATGTACGGCCTATGGCCATAACCTCGCCTACACTCTTCATGGAAGAACCAATCTCGCGGCTCACGCCATGGAACTTGGAAAGATCCCAACGAGGAATCTTACATACTATATAGTCCAATGCCGGCTCAAAGAATGCCGGAGTTGTCTTGGTAACCGAGTTCTTAAGGTCAAACAGCCCATAGCCCAAACCAAGTTTAGCCGCAACAAAAGCAAGCGGATAACCTGTTGCTTTTGAAGCAAGTGCAGATGAACGGCTCAAGCGGGCATTAACCTCAATAACCCTGTAGTCCTCGCTCATTGGGTCAAAAGCATACTGAACATTACACTCACCAACTATTCCTATATGACGCACAATGCGTATTGCAATCTCCCTCAATTTATGGTACTCATTATTTGTAAGTGTCTGAGACGGAGCAACAACAATGCTCTCACCGGTATGTATTCCAAGAGGATCAAAGTTCTCCATGTTACAAACCGTAATGCAGTTGTCGAATCTGTCCCTTACCACCTCATACTCAATCTCCTTCCAACCTTTTAAAGATTTCTCCACAAGTACTTGGGGCGAGAAGGTAAATGCCTTTTCTGCAAGTTTTGTAAGTTCATCCTCGTTGTTACAGAAGCCGGACCCAAGCCCTCCAAGGGCATACGCAGCTCTAATTATTACCGGGTAACCAAGATCTGCAGCGGCTTTTAATGCGTCGGGAAGATTCTCAACTGCAGTACTCTTTATGGTCTTAACATTAATCTCATCTAATTTATGCACAAACAGCTCTCTGTCCTCTGTATCCATAATTGCCTGCACAGGGGTACCAAGCACCTGAAGATTATATTTTTCCAGAACACCGCTTCTGTAAAGCTCCACACCACAGTTAAGTGCAGTCTGGCCTCCAAAAGCCAATAAAATTCCCTGAGGCTTCTCCTTTTTGATTACCTGCTCAACAAAATAAGGGGTAACCGGCAGGAAATAGATTTTATCTGCCACACCCTCAGAGGTCTGCACCGTTGCAATGTTAGGATTTATAAGCACAGTCTCAATACCCTCCTCGCGCATTGCCTTTAGAGCCTGCGAACCAGAGTAGTCAAACTCACCTGCCTCGCCAATCTTTAATGCGCCCGATCCAAGAAGAAGAACTTTCTTTATTTCTGTATTGTTATTTGCCATTTCTTTATTCTTAATGTTAAACAGATAATTATTTATAGCTTCCCGACAAATTCGTCAAACAGGAACTCCGTATCTTTGGGGCCGCTCGATGCCTCAGGGTGGAACTGGGCAGAGAAGAAAGGTTTCGTCTTGTGTCTTATTCCTTCGTTTGTGCCATCGTTCATATTTACAAAGAGAGGCTCCCAATCGCATCCTATTGTTGTATTATCTACTGCAAAGCCGTGGTTTTGAGATGTTATGAAGCATCTGTTTGTTCCAACCATTCTAACAGGTTGGTTATGACTTCTGTGTCCGTATTTTAATTTGAATGTAGATGCTCCGCCGGCCTTTGAGAGCAGTTGGTTACCCATACAGATTCCAAATATAGGCTTTGTACCTTTCATTGCCTCTTTTATGTTCTCTACGGCCTCCATACAAAGTTCGGGATTACCCGGGCCGTTTGATATAAAGAGACCGTCGTAGTACAAGTTGTTAAAGTTATAGTTCCAAGGGACACGCACAACCTCAACATCTCTCCTTATAAGGCATCTTAAAATATTGTTTTTTACACCGCAATCTACCAATACAACTCTCTTTTTGCCGCCTGCAGCAGCTCCTTTAAGATACTTGTCCATATCTTTAAGTTCTGCGTCTGTTGCGTTGCTGCCATAGATCTTAATCTCCTTGCAACTTACAATATCAACCTGATTCTCCAAGTTGGGATCCGCTACATCAAACGTATCATCCTCACCCTCCGGAACAATCTTTCCAAGCATTGAGCCGTTGTCCCTAAGAATCTTTGTAAGTTCTCTTGTGTCTATACCAAAAATTCCCGGAATCTTCTGCTCCTTTAACCATTGGTCCAAGCTCTTTGCTGCATTCCAGTGACTGTACTCAAACGAATAGTCAGATATTATGAGGCCTCGCACCCAGATCTTTTCGGATTCAAAAAAACGCGAAATACCGTCTTGTGACAGTTCTTCGCGTGGAACACCGTAATTACCAATCAAAGGGTAGGTGACACAAAGAATTTGTCCCGAATAGGAGGGATCCGTAAGGCTCTCCGGATAGCCGACCATTGCAGTGCTAAAGACAACTTCGCCATCGCAAGGCTTGTCATAGCCAAAAGAAAAGCCCTGAAACTCAAGGCCGTTTTGAAGAATTAATTTTGCTTTTTTAATAGATTGCATCTCGTGTAGTTGATGTTTACGTAAAATTATGCGAAAATACAACTTTTTTAAGTTAATCACAATAGAACTTTGTAGATTTCATAATATTTTAACAACTACTATTGAAGCGTTGGCTTTGGCGTTGGCTTTGGCGTTTTTTTTAGTAAAGATGGTAGAGAAGGGCTTTGGCATTAGCGTTAGCGTTGGCTTTGGCGTTTTTTTTAGTAAAGATGGTAGAGAAGGGCTTTGGCATTGGCGTTAGCGTTGGCTTTGGCGTTTTTTTTAGTAAAGATGGTAAAGAGGAGTATAACTTTTATGCAGTTAATATTTAAGATCCTTTATATGCTTGATTAAGATACGCGAACCATCATTAAATTCAAAAAAACCGGTCAAAAGATCGGCTTTTTTAACAATACCTCTCTTTCTCTTATAGTATCCGCCATCCTTTTTACTGTCGGGCTCAAAATATTCAACCTCTATGGGAATATTACTCTCCATATTATTAAGAATATAATTTAACCTCCTGTTTAAGGCCTCAGCTTCACTATCCGAAAGTTCCTTTTCTAAATCTGTAATCCTTGCAGTCTCTTTAACGGCAGAATCGTGTCCTGCAAGTGCAGCAAACGACCCAAATTGAGCTGCACGATTGTACATAGACATCTGAGGATGTCTCTTGGATACATGATGCGGCAGGTCTATGATATCTTCGTACAGTTCATTCATGCTTTATGCCCTCCTATCTGTCTGTTGCGCTCCTTTGCTGTTGCACCCTCTTCATAATTAAATCCTTTCAGTATTGCGTTTTTGCCAAACTGCTTCTTTATTTTCAAAACTGCAGACTGCACCTTACGCTCTTTCTCTAATTTATCCTTCTCTATTCTCATCTTATTTTCCACAGCTTCATAGTCTGTAAAAAGATCAAATTGTACAGAAACATCATTATTGACAGCCACACTCTCATCTATCACATTGTTTGTAGTAAGATTAATGCGACGAACTAAAAGGTTGGGGTTTACAATCCTGTCAAACAGCTCCATCACAGCATCCGATATCTGTTTGGCAGAAGAGGTATGATTGTCAAGATTGGCCGTTCCATGTGCATGTTTTGGAACTTTTCTGCCATAACGATCTGTAGTTACCTCTCCAAAGTATTTTATCCCCCCTGTCTCATTATTTGAGAGATTTATAACATCGTATCCTATAGTGAGTACCAATTGATCTGTTACCATACCTTTGTCAAGCAGGTTGAGAGCTGCACTTTCTGCCATTTCTCTTACAACCACACGAGCTTTCTTCGCAGTGTATGGCTCCTGCAGCACCTGTCCGCTACTGAAGGAGTTAGTTGATGGCTTGTATGATTTTATAGCCTCTAATGTACATGGTTCCCACCCCCACGCATGGTCTATAAGCAGCTCCGCATTAACTCCAAACAGTTGATACAGCAACTCTTCATTCATTACAGACTGCTTTGCTATGTCGCCCATTGTGTAGATACCATACTGAGCCAATTTGCCTGCAATACCACTCCCTACCCGCCAGAAATCCTTAAGAGGACGGTGTGTCCACAACTTCCTGCGGTAAGACTGCTCATCCAATTCCGCAATGCGCACTCCACTCTCATCTGCCGGAATGTGCTTTGCCTCAATATCCATTGCCACCTTGCACAAATACAGGTTGGCACCTATTCCTGCCGTTGCTGTAATGCCTGTCTGTTGCAGTACATCACCTATTATCTTTCTCGTAAGTTCACGTGCCGTTAAGCCGTAAGTATGCAGATATGCCGTAACATCCATAAACACTTCATCTACAGAATAAACATGAATATCCTCGGGTGCAACGTATTTTAGATATATCTTATAGATGTAGGTACTATACTTTATATAATATGCCATACGTGGAGGGGCAACTATATAGTCAACCTCCAAATATGGATTTGCCTTTAATTCTATGTCCGATACAGATTTTCCTGCCATTCTATACCTGCCTGTCCCCCTTTTTCGTTCATAATTCACCTCCTTTATTCTCTGAACAACTTCAAACAGGCGGGCACGCCCGGAGATACCGTATGACTTCAAAGATGGACTTACAGCCAAGCATATTGTCTTTTCCGTACGGCTTTTATCTGCCACAACAAGGTTTGTTGTGAGTGGGTCAAGATCACGTTCAACACACTCAACCGAAGCATAGAAAGACTTGAGATCAATGGCTACGTATGTCTTGTCTGTATTTTGCATCTATTTTAAGGTACTATCAATTTCTGCTGCAATATTTCGCCCAAATATATCACCTCTTTTTTAAGTGGCAAAAGTATTTTATTTTTTCTTCCCGACAATAATTGGCGTTAGCGTTAGCTTTGGCTTTAGCTCTGGCAGTTTTTAGGGTAAAGAGAGGGCGGAGAAAGTAAAGAGAGGCTTTGGCATTGGCTTTGGCGTTGGCAGTTTTTAGGGTAAAGAGAGTGGAAACTATTGATTTGGTGCCGGAATTATAAAATTCTTATGAATTTGTTGTTCTCCTTTTTAATTGTCTAATATAGTTTTATATCTTTGTGTAGCGTTGTACTGTCTAAGCCTATTATACGAATGGTCAATACAAATGCGTAATTAAGTAAGCGTTAAAAAATAAGTTGGTAAAGATTTAGGAGTATTTTTGAGAAAAAAATATAGACCGAAAAGACAATTAAAGATTACCAAGTTATTTTTTTAAGATAACTAAAACAACAGACTTGAATTATTTAAACAGGCAACAGCCATTAACACCATTTTTATGAAAAAAATTCTTTTAGCCTTAACCGTCTGCACGATGTTGACAGCGGTTGTTTCATGTGAGCAAGATGCTCCGGATATCAGATTTCAACAGATAACTACAATCACAAATGACTATAGTGAAGTCATTAACGCTCTAAAGGATCATACTTTGACAATTTCACAGAAGATGGATCTCCTTGAAAAAGCAATGAAGAACCAGACACTAACCCTTTCCGAAAAGATATCTCTTTTGGAGGAGGCGCTTAAGAATCAGGCCATGACTCTTTCAGAAAAGATGGAATTACTTACAAAAGCCCATGAGAACGGAGTCCTCAAGTACGAAGAGTTGACAGATAAACTTATCGGTGAGATTAAGGCAACAAATGCAACTATAGCAGAAAAACTTGATGTTATCAAAAATGCTGTTGAGGCGCAGACAACAAATCTCAATTCTAAAATGGAGTTAATAAATAAAGCCATTGCACTTATTGCAAGTACAATGGAGGAAGGTTTTGACAAGAATGCTGCAGCCTCCGAATTAGTGAAGACAGCGATAGAGTCCCTTAAAGGATCGTTGGAGGAGAAACTCGAAGCTATAAACAGTGTGATTACCTCAGAGTCTACTAAGCTTTCCGATAAACTTGCCCTAATAAAGGGATCTGTTGATGCAGGGCTTGTAGGGGAGGACAGTACTCTTGGACTTGTAAAGGCAGCGATTGAAGCTTTGAATTCGACAGCAGCAACAGCAAACGAGAAATTAGAAGCTATCAAAGAGGCTATTAATTCCCCACTTTCTGGGTTGAATGTAAAATTAGAAGCTATCAGCAGGCTGTGGCAGAAGGGTTGGTTGACATTACCGAGAAACAGGATATGATATTAGCTGCTCTCAACAGTGTATCAACTTACACCTTTACGAAAGATGAAGTCCTTGAGGTGGGAGATGACTATTTATTGGTTGATGCGGCCTTCTATGATTCCAATTACGAGAACTATGAGGTTGTGAGGGTTCTTAAGGATTTGATTCCGCTCTCTTTGCCAAAAAAATATAAATTCTATTTTAAGCTGCCTTCCGGCAAATATCCTTTATCCGACAGTGAGAACACAAGTTTCTATGGACCGCTTTATGAGGAAGGGGGAATATTGAGTGGTATCAGCGGTTCAACAGGTATAATTCTTGCCGTTGATCTTAACCCTAATGCAAGTTCAACTCCTGCCTATAGGGAGATGAACGGCCATACATGTTATTACATTAAGAAAGTCCATAAAAATTGCAACTACATATTCCGTGTAAAGATAGGAAGCAGGGCTGCCGGCAAGAAACTTAAAGTATTGGATATGAGTTCTTCAGACATGTTCAGACAGATTCCAATGACAGGTGGAGAATATTTAGAGTATGACCATAGAAGTGATGCAACGAAGACTACAATAGGCTTTTGGGGCTTTGTAGAGTTGGAATACTTGTCTGGCCAGTATAAAGATCATTCCAAGGAGTTTATAGTAGTTGAAGATAACTAACCTGTCATCTGTATGAAACGATATTTAACAATAGTATTATTGACATTATCCTCCGCATGGTTCACGTGCATTGGGGCACAGGAACGTAATGTGGGAGCGTGCCGTACTGCCACCTGGAACCTCTATGCAGAGGGAGGTGCAACAATGGTGCATGGAGTGGAAATGTCAAATGTGAACGCTGCCTCCGGAACGAATATCTTCCCGGAGGTAGGTATGGGAGTCTCGTTCAACATCCGTCCGTTGATTAGGGTCGGGCTTAATTATGATTTATCAAAGTATGCTCGCGAACAGCGGTTTTCTGAGTTTCAACCTTTGGAGATTCCCAAGGGCGAGGGGACACTTTCCGAGCAATATGGTGGATTAGCATACTCAAAGATGTGGACTCGCTACCACGCCGTTGACATAACGTTGGAGCTCAATGTGCTTGAACTTTGGAAGAACCGCACATGCAAACGGTTTAACCTTTATGCAGGAGTAGGTTTCGGCCGGCTTTTCGCAAAGGGGAACACCTACAACATCTCTATGGGGCATGAGCGCTGGAGCGAACCATACAAAGAGACAATAAACAGCTGGCTGAATGCAGTGAATACTCATCATAAGTATAATGCAGGCTATGTTCCAATGCTGTTGTCTGCTGAGTTTGACATCACTCCTATAGTGACCATTGGTCTCCAAGGGAACTACAAACGTCTTCTTGGCAATGACTGCGACCATGCACCCAAAGGAATAGGCACGGGTTCCGCGGTTTTGAGGGTCAGACTTTAAAATTTTAAATAGGCCAACGCCGTATTAGTTTATTAGCTTTAGCTTTGGCGTTGGCTTTAGCTAATTAAGTTTATAGTTAAAAGTTCGCTTACGCGCGGCTTTAGCTTTGGCGTTGGCTAATTTAATTTTGATAGCCAACCGCAAGGCATCCAGAGCAGAGGAGATAGAGATGTACGGAAAACAGATTTCAATGCGTTCAATTACGCATAAGTCAAAAAAAATTTATAATCGCAAACGTCTGAAAAAGGCAGGCATTAACTTAAATAATGACCTGCCTTAATTTTTTCGTTAAAGATAAAACTATTACGCAATAGTCCATTTGCAACGCACAGGCGATACAATAGCACCTTCATCTTTTAACTGTTTCATAGCTTTATCCACATCTTTGCGGTCTAATCCGCTTAATTCTGCAACCTTACCGGCGTTTACCGGTATACCGGCCTCTTTCATTGCAGCCAATACTTTTTCTTTTGCATCCATAACAACTTTAATTTAATACCATATTTAACATACTAAACAAACATTTGTTTTAGCAACTACAAATTTAAGGTTTTCCCTATTCATGAAAAATTTAACTTATAAGTAGTTGTCTAATTGTATCAGCATTAACAATGTCTGTAGTTAAAATACGACATGACTTTATACCTAACTTATTGAGTATTTGATCTTTTATCTTATCGCGTGATATTTGTACATCTTTGCTTTTGTGGTAGCTCCACCCATCAACCTCTATTGTTTTAACAGGCAACTTTGTTAGTGAATTGTAAATTAAAAAATCAACATGCGAGAAAGAACTTTGGGCAAACGTTCTTTCTGTGTCGTTTAGTATTTCCCAATTATTCAGCAACAATGATATGGGGTAATGGCATATCACATCGGTATTAGATAAATTAAGTTCCAAAATAGTATCTATTAAAAGATTGTAGATAATATTCTCAGATAAGTGTTCAGAAACAGATAAGTGCGTTTTCTCGTATTTCAACCGCTCTGCAGTATATTGCTTATAAAGAAGGTCAAATGCAGAATGAAGATTACTCCTTTTAATTTCAAAATTATTATACCTCATTATCTTCTAAATATTCATACGACCTATTTGTATAAAATACTCGTCGGGAAGAGCAGGTTAATCATTTAGTGCCAAGTTTATAATCTCTTTAAGCTCGAATTCAAGTTGCTTTGTATTTTTAAAATGAATGGCATACATTCCGGCATTGCGAGCACCCTCTACATTGATCAACTTGTCATCGGTAAAAATACATTCTTGTGGATGCAGATTAAACTTATGGCAGCACCTTTGGTAAATGGACAGGTCTGGTTTGATGAGTTTTTCTTCCGAAGAGATGAGAGTGCCGTCCATCATTTTTAAAATATCAAACTTTTCTATTACATCGTACACTGCACAACTCCAATTTGTAAGCCCGTAAAGGCCATACCCCTCAGACCGCAGTTTTAACAATAAACTCCTCATTCCGGGCACCTCATTTGTCATTGCGTCTATCTGTCTGTCGTGAAATGCTTTAAGATAGTCGTACCAATGTGGATATTCCTTCTGTAACTCGGCAATCAGCTCTTTAAAAGTCTTTACACCTCTGTCACAATGTTCAACAAAACTTGGATTACAGGTTAACTCTGTAAACTGCGCCCGTTCATTTGGATCTGATACTATGGTTTTAAGGAAATTGTCATAATCATAGTCTACAAGCACCCCTCCAAAATCAAAAATAATATTGTGTATCATATCCTTTATTAGTAGTTATCTTTTAGTCATGGAAATCATGAATGTTACAGCCACAATGGCTATACAAATGCCTGTTATAATATTTGTTGTAAGCGGTTCACCAAACATAAGGGTACCAACAAGAATAGCTGTAATAGGTTCAAACACCCCTAATACAGATGCTTTGGTTGCTCCTATATTTCTTGTTGCAATGGCAAGAGTGGCCGTGGAGACAATGGTTGGCAGTAGTGCAAGACCTACAAGATTCAGCCAGTCTGTAGCACCCGAAATACCGGCAACAATATCGGTATGCGAGAAAGCAATCTTACCTATGAAAACAAGTGCACCAACGCTTAGAGCATAGAATGTAAGCAGTGTGTTGGATATGCCGGCAATCACCTTGCTTCGGTTGATAATCACAATAAACAGCGCGTAGACCAATGCAGAGCATATAGAGAGCACAATACCAACAGGATTGACAGCCTGCCCCGCGCTTCCTTGTGTCATTATGATTACACCGCCAAATGTAGCCGCAATAGCAAGCCACACGGGCCACGACGGTATCACCCTAAGAAAGACCATAATAATAGCAACAAGCACGGGATAAAGAAATACAAGAGTTGTAGCAAGCCCAGATGCTATATAATTGTACGCTTCAAAAAGAAACATACTGCTCGATGTGTACAACAGTCCAAGGACTAAAAGCACACCTGCCTGTTTCCACGATACTTTAAAATTCTGCTTTGTAAGCAATAAGAAGGCGCCCAACAACACAACCGCAAATGAGTATCTGAAAAAAAGAATAGATTCTATTGCCACACCCTTATTCATAAGGGGCATGGCAAATAATGGATTAAGGCCGTATGTGATGCCGGTTATAATGCCAGAAGGGTAACCTATAATTGCGTTTTTACTTAGCTTCTTCATTACTCAAACTGTAAATTGCCCGCAAAAGTAGCAATTTTTTATATGCCTGTTTTCTTCCCGACAAATATGCAAGTATCAATTTAGCCCTTCTAAGTAATCTGTATATAGTATGCCATCCAAGTGGTCGCACTCATGCTGAAAAATTACCGCTGTAAAACCTTTAATATGTTCAGTAGTATCATTAAAAGTCTTTACTGAGGTATAGGTGATGCTTATTTCTTGATAACGAGCTACATTACCGTGTTTTCCCGGAATACTGAGACAACCCTCGCCTCCAATCTTCTTTTCGCCTGCGTGGTTGACTACTTTTACATTTGGGTACACTTCAAATGGGAAGCCCTCTTTATCAAAACGCTGAACAGCCACAACACGGCGCAATATTCCAACCTGAGGTCCCGCAATTCCAACACCATCCTGCTCCGGAGAGGTTACAGTAGCCACCATCTTCTCTGCCAAGGTAGCATATTCGCTGCTCTCAAGCTCCCGGTTACTGATTGGACTGCATTTGCTACGTAGTACTAAAGAGTCTGTCTCATTACAAACAGTAAGAACCCTCATAATCTCTCCCTGTCCGTTGATGATTTCTCTCTCCTTCTCACTCCATTCACTTGGTTGGCAAGCAACTGCCATCACCACTGTCATTATTAATAAAATACTCCTAATTGTTCTCATTTATATTGTATTGTTATGATAATCATCCTCTTTCCACTCAAACCTTACTGTTTCCGGAACGTAGAACTTTCCAATTCTATAATCAATATTTGCCTTGTGCGCCTGACTAAGCTGAAATTTTCGCGGCACTCTGTACATCTTCCCATCCTTAATGAAACGGGCTCCTGTCTGATGGAAGCGGAATGGCACACCGGCCTTTATGCACTGCTCTCTTAAACCGAGAACCCAATCATAGTTACATGGGCGGGCCTCCAAGCCCGATTCTCCTCCAACACTTACCTCCTCAATGCTTTCATCAAGATAAGAGGAGAGAACTACAGGGCCAATAAGCGGCGACATTATTATGCTTTTATGCTTAATTGGCAATGTTTTAAAGATTGGCAGGCGGTAATCTGCCATCTGCTGATTTTCTACAGTACAACCTACCAAGACGTTTTCATAGCCATCACCCCAATTGTCGGGAATACAATCCATAAAACGGTCTATGCGCTTGGTGAAGAAATAGAACCAAAGGTCACTTCTCTCCTTTATCATCTTCCAGCACTCCTTGCGCCACTCATCTGCATCTTTAAGCAGGAAATCCGATGTAAAGCAGGTAAAAACTACCTTGCCGCTCTCTATCTTCCATGACTTGTCACGCTTGCGTTTGACCGGCAGATTAAAGTTCCCGGTCTTGCGGCATTGGCTGCTCGAAATCTCGCTGCCATACATCTCATCCTGCCTGTATACATAGCAATACTTGCATCCGGGGCTGATTTTTGTACAACCATGCCACGGATTCCAATCTGCATATATCTCCCATTGTTCTGCCATAAAGTTTAATTTTCTTCTTCCCGACGAATCATCTTTTTATTTTATATGATAACATCTTGCCATTACGTTACAGGCGGTGAAGATATGCATATTTTCGCATAAAGTGAATCGTTAGAATAAAAAAATATATTGTCTCATATTCCTTAATATGAGGCAGGTTATTTTTTGAAGGTTACTTAAAACAATGGGGGTGTAACAGAATCGTAACGGCTGTAAACGAGTCCCTAAATGCCAATATACGTACTCCCGATATTCAAACTAAAGGGCAACCTTGCTACGAAACCAAAGAGGTGGAAAAATGGATAATTGATTATATAGGATAATAATATGTATTTAATGACAGAACAAGTTATTCTGTGATACTTAACCTAAAATCACTATATTTGTAGGTAGATAAAACAACTAAATTTACTACTATGCTTCAGCCATGGCACATTTGGGTAATAATTGCCCTAATCTGTTTTGTTATAGAGATTTTTACAACCGGTTTTGCTATTGCCTGCCTTAGTATCGGTGCCTTGGCATCGGCAGTTGCTTGCGCATTGAATTTGCCTGTAATTTGGCAGATTTTAGTGTTTGCAGTATTCACATTTTTGGCCTTTGTGCTGGTACGCCCAGCCGTGCAAAAGTATTTATATAGATCTGCTTCCCGACAAAAAACAAATGTAGACGCCCTTGTCGGGAAGAGGGGCAGAGTAACCTTGGATATTGACCCGTCAACAGGATACGGCCGCGTTGCAATTGATGGCGACGACTGGAAGGCTGTAAGTGCAGATGGTGCTCTAATTGAGAAGGGTAGGGCCGTGGAAGTAGTAAGTGTAGACAGTATCATTATAACAGTTAAAACTATATAATTATGACAGGTACTTACATTATTGTTGGCATTATTGCTCTAATAGTTTTTATTTTTGTGGTAAAGGGAATTTTGATTGTTCCCCAA
Source organism: uncultured Bacteroidales bacterium (assembly GCA_900544815.1). Classification (GTDB taxonomy): domain Bacteria; phylum Bacteroidota; class Bacteroidia; order Bacteroidales; family UBA932; genus Egerieousia. The sequence goes on from UQWT01000025.1 coordinate 15,951, forward strand.
AGCGAGACTCAGATCATTGAGCGTCTTGGAAAATACCATAGGACACTCCCTTCCGGTATTAATATCATCTGGCCTATTTTAGACAGGCCTCGTGAAATGTATTACCGCTATGTTATGAGTGACTTCAATGGTAACACGTATGTGAAAAACAAGTTGACAAAGAAGATTGACCTTCGTGAGCAGCTGATTGATTTTCCGCCTCAGAGTGTTATTACAAAGGATAATGTAATGACAAGCATAAATGCAATACTCTATTACCAGATTATGGATCCAATTAAGGCTGTGTATGAGATAGCCAATCTTCCCGACGCAATAGAGAAACTTACCCAGACTACTTTAAGAAACGTTATCGGTGAGCTTGAGTTTGATGAGACACTTACCTCAAGAGATACCATAAATACAAAGCTGCGCGACGTGTTGGATGATGCAACAAACAAGTGGGGTGTAAAGGTAAACCGTGTGGAGGTACAGGATATTACACCTCCGGCATCTGTAAAGGAGGCAATGGAACAGCAGATGCAGGCAGAACGTGAGAAACGTGCCAAGATTCTTAGAGCACAGGGTGAAAAAGAGGCGGCAATCCTGCAGTCGGAGGGAGAAAAAGCTTCGAGAATCAATCAGGCTGATGCTGACAAGCAGACAAATATCCTCCGTGCCGAGGGTGAAGCTGCCGCGAAAATTGCAGTTGCAAATGCCGAGGCTGAGGCAATAAACAGGATTACAGCGGCAATTGGCAAGTCAGACATCTCTCCGGCTAATTATATGCTCGCTGAAAAATACATTATGTCTCTTAAGGAGATGACATCCGGAGATGATACACGTACTGTATTCATGCCATACGATGCCTCTGCAATGCTCAGCAGTATTGGTAGCCTTAAAGAGTTGTTCCAGAAACAAGAGTCTGCTAAAAAATAATACAGTACCAAAGTAGTGTGAATACTTTGTTTTTGGTTTATAAAATAAAGTAATATAGCTGTTGCACCGGTCTCAAATAAGAGTAGTACTCTATATCTGGGACTGGTGTGCATCTTATCATTACACCAGATGTTTTATCAAGATTTATCCATGACAAAATTTCAATTCTACAGACATTGAATCCTGCAATCAGTCAGATAATACCAGCTATAAATGAGAGAGATTTAGTTTTTATTTCTTCTTTGGATTATCGTAGGACATCATAACGTACATTAGCATGTAGCCATTGCTAACTTCAGCCTTATTTTTATCTAGGATTGTCATACCTTCTATCTTTAGACTTTCAAGATAGGATTCCCACTTATTGTACAATTCGACTTTCTTGCACCAAACATCGGCCAGGAACAAGGCGGTTACATCATAATCGTCCAGATTCAGGTTCTTTATTTTACGATCTCCTGAATAATTCTGTTCAAGAATTCTTTTCATACGCTTTACATCTTCTCTTAAACTGTCCACTTTCTTTTCGCGGGATAAACGTTTTGCCTCAATGAAGATGATGCGGGCTGGCTTTTGTACCACAATAAAGCCATCTATCCTTGCAGTGTAAAAAGAACCATCTTCCCTAACATCCTTTATGGGTAATTCCATCCAAGTGATAGCATCTGGATACTTCTTCTTGTAGGCATCAAGAAACTGATGCACCTGGTTTGCTTCATTGATTGACTGTTTAGTGCCAAGGCAAGGCTGGAAACTCGTCAAAATTTGATTGTATGCTTTGCAGTAGTCTTTGAAGACTTCAGAAATGTCGTGAATCATACTTTGGTTGTGATTGATTAAGATGATAAAGATAGCGATTCCTAACGAGATAAGCTAATAAGAGAGGGTTGAATCATATATGAGATAAATTTGAAAATTCAGAAGAATCAACACTGTCTCCACATAAAGGCTTATAGATTGCGCAGTTTTGCCACATCCGCTTCAAGGATTTTGTTCTCCAGAACAGCGACCATGATGGAGCCGCCCGAATGCTATTGTTACGGTGGTTGCTCTTTATGACCGTGAGCAGATTCGTCCTTTACCAAAAATGTATGGCAAGAATCTCACCTTCAAGAATGGCGGTGTAGATGGTTGCGATTGCGAGGAAGTCCTTAGCCTTATTGAAGCCGGAAAGATTGACACCACTCCACTCATCACTCATCGTTTCCCATTGAGTAAGATTGATGAAGCTTATCGCATTTTTGAGAACAAGTAGGATAGTGTGATTAAAGTGGCAATAGTTTGATTTGCAATCACTAACGATTATATAAGTATATAGTCTATAAATATAGATCTGACACAGCAGGGCTTTGATGATTATTTGTTCGCTATTTTGAGATATAAAAATGGCACAGCAAAGAAACCATATCTATTTCTTAAGATAGCTTAATAGTAATGCTGGAGGTTTCTTTGAGGCTGCTGCATTTTGTGGCGGAACTTGCTTGAGAATCTTTCATGGCTTGCAGCGTTTCAGTGAGGATATGGATTTCTCACTGCTTACGAAAGATGATAAGTTTGATTTTACGAAATACTTCCCTGCTATCATTGACGCCTTTGCAATGGTAGGCCGTGAGGTTGAAATAAAGAAAAAAGATAAGAAGAATTTCGGAAAGATCGAATCGACATTTCTTAAAGATAATACCGATGTGTATGATGTGACTTCCCAGACAGAGAAGTCAATAAAGATAAAGATTGAAGTAGATACTTGTCCACCGTTAAACTTCAAGACGGAACAAAAGCTATTGCTTCAGCCACATTCATTTATAACCCGTTGTTTTACACTTCCAGACTTGTTTGCAGGTAAGATGCACGCACTGGTATATCGTGTGTGGAAGAATAGAGTCAAAGGTAGAGATTGGTACGATTTTGAATGGTATATACGCCATAATGTGCCTCTTGATTTTGCCCATCTCGCAGAACGAGTCCGTCAGTTCAACAATGAAGAAATCGGGCAGAGAGTGTTCATGGCTCAATTGAAAGAAAGATTAGCTTCAGCGAACATTGAAGAAGAACCGATACTGGATACCAGAGTTGAGTTCACTTACAGCCAACTTATGGCAAAATTTCTTCAGTTGCCTAAATTCTTGCAGTTGAAAATAGGCAAAGCGTTGGTGGCAAATGCCTCGGAAGGATTTGAAGAAGATGAATGAGTATGTTTTACTTTTAAATCAGATTATTTTGCCATTTTATATTTTATTGCGATATTTGCATTACGATAAATTTGTAACGAAATAATAGAAACAATATGAAGCCTAATAACCCTTTCCTTATTTCGGGATATTATAGCCCTGAATTCTTTTGCGACAGAGAGCAGGAGACTGTAACAATTCTTGATGCGCTCCACAATGGACGCAATGTAACATTGATAGCGCCCCGCCGTATGGGAAAGACAGGACTGATTCGTCATGCTTTTTATCGTTTGAAAGAAAAACAGCCTGATATTGTCACTTTCTATATGGATATCTATTCTACCCAGTCATTAGGTGATTTTGTAAGATTGTTTGCCAGTACGGTATTGGGGCAGTTGGATTCCGCCCCGCAAAAGGCTCTAAGCCGGATAAGCCAATTTATCCGCAGTTGCCGTCCTGTGTTTACTTTTGATGAATTGACAGGTGTTCCTAAGGTGACGATAGATGTGGCTCCGGCTGAGGAAGAAAACACTTTAAAAGAGATATTTGAGTATTTGGGTTCGTCGGAGAAACGGTGCTATGTCGCCATCGATGAGTTCCAGCAGATCGCAGAATACCCAGAAAAGGGTGTGGAGGCTTTGTTACGCTCCTATATCCAGTTCCTGCCGAATGTGAACTTCATCTTTGCTGGCAGCAAGCAGCATCTGATGCAGGAGATGTTCACTTCGTCGAAAAGGCCGTTCTATCAAAGTACGCAACCTCTTTCAATTGGTCCGATACAACGGGATGAGTATGCAAGCTTCGCCATAGAGCATTTTGCCGCACAAAATGTGAAGCTGACTAAAGATATTTTCAATTCAATATATGAAAAATATGAAGGACATACCTGGTATGTGCAGTGTCTTCTCAATCGCCTGTACGGGTACGACCGTGATGTAGATATGGAACTGGTCTCATACGCCACAGAGCAGATTTTATCAGAATACAGCTACACCTATGCAGACATGTTGAAAGCATATTCTTCCGGTCAGGTGCGACTGTTGAAAGCAATCGCAAAGGAGGGCTGTGTCAAGGAGGTTTTGGCCGGAGATTTTATCAGCACCTATAGACTTCGTGCGGCAAGTAGCGTAGCGGCTGCACTGAAAAAGTTACTCAATAACGAACTAGTCTATCAGACCTCTGACAGCTACATGATATATGACCGCTTTATGGGTGAGTGGTTAAGGAGGCAAGGATTTTGAATTTATTGTTGTGTAATTAATTAGTTTAATATCCAATATGTCGTTCGAAATAATCGTGAATTGCATAATGGCTTTATGAGCCTTGGCTACAGTTGCAACTTTTGTTCTTGTTCTCATAAATCAGAAGGGGACACAGAGGCAGATTGACATCCTGTCGTAATAAGAATATATCTTATTACACCTTTTGAGGAAGCATACGAGACACGGTATATGGCTACGGACAAACAAAATTGCTATCAGTCTGAGCCAATTCCTATACTATACTTCAAAGTTATGTGTTGGTAATTCTTTTTTTCCATTCATCATATATCTGAAGACTCTTTCTCCGAAGTAACGGAAATGTGCTTTCTCTCCATGCACAATCTCGCCCTTCCATTTCCATAGCGGCCAATCCCAACCGCCTTTAGGAAGCCTACCTTCTGAATCAGCTCCATCAGGCCTGTTGCTGAATATATTTCTGGAAAATTCATGCTCATTTTATTTTTATCTGTTGTACTTAAACACTTTAACCATATCCTTGTCGCCACCTACAAGCTGGCTGCATCTGTTCAGCATTCCGGTGTCAGAGAAATCGCATTTCTTCATGACCCTTCCTGATGCAGGATTTCCAGTGAAGTGGCCTGCCCAGATGTTTTCGAAATGCTTCACTTGGATACAGTAGTCAAGCATCAGCTTCAAGGCTTCGGTGCAGAATCCCTTGTTCCAAAAGGTTTTTCCTACCCAGTAGCCCACCTCGCAGTCGTTTTCTCCGATAGGGATATTGCTGGTTTCATGGGTGTAGTAGCCGATACAGCCGATAGCCTCGCCAGTCTCTTTCAACACAATCGCCCATGTCGTATCATTATGGAAGAATGTCCGGATTATCTCCCGACTTTCTTCTACAGACTTATGTGCCGGCCATCCGGCACGTGGGCCAACGTCAGGGTCTGAGGCGTATTTGAAGAGCGCTTCTGCATCAGATTCCTGCCAATGGCAGAGTAAAATTCTTTCTGTTTCCATCAGATTATTTCAATGTTCGTTAGTTTACAGCCTAAAAGATAGACTGCTCGAAAATTTACTTGTTTTTTCGTCAAAAATCGAAGGTTTAACACTTTTAATCTTAGTTTATCTTCAAACGAAGGAAAAAAGAGAAAAATAGCTTTCTTTTACACCTAAACCTCCGGTTTGCAAAGATAAGGCATATCGGTGATTATTTCGCCGAATGGGGCTGCAAAATAGAGGGTAATTTTACGGATTTTGGATGGGCTTTTGGTGGCTTGACAAGGGCTCGAATCATGTTTGTTTTGTGATCAGGATTTCTGTGTCTTTTGCAGCCAAAAGAGAAAGTCAGCAGATATGATTCGGTTCGGCTTTAGTAAAGCCATCTCTTTTTTCGCTTTGTTAGCTTTACTTTAATGCACGTATATATGAATACGAGGATAAAGTAAAGTTGGTTTTCATTTTGAATAGCCAATCTAATCTTGAGATTTGTGTTTATGTAACAAATAATATATTGTTTGTTATATGGGTGCATTGGCCCTTACAAACAATATGATAGCATTCACATTTTTCCAAAGCAAAATCACCTTGTCTTTCGCCTTTTTCCAAAAATGCTTCTCGGAATCTGCTGCAAAGACATAGGATTCGCTTGGAAAAGTGTAGAATCGCTTAAATACCATGTCTCCCAATCTTGCATTTTTCACCTGCAATATATCATTAAATAAATAAAAAGTAGTATCTTTATATATTATATGATGAGTTGATTATGGCAAAGAATACAATGGGAACCAAACTGCCTCGAAAAATGGTGCAGAAGATGTCGATTGTGGGAGAGCAGATTAAACTGGCTCGCTTACGCAGGAATCTTAGTGTGGCTCAGGTTGCTGAACGTGCTACCTGTTCTCTGTTGACTGTGTCACGAATAGAAAAAGGCATACCGACAGTTGCAATCGGAATTTATTTGCGAGTGCTATATGCTCTACAGCTTGACGATGATATTCTGTGGCTGGCAAAGGAAGACAAGTTGGGAAAAGCTTTGCAGGATTTGAGTCTGAAGACAAGGAGGCGAGCTTCAAAAAAGGAATAGAGTGCATGTTCTCCTAGTACATAAGTTGCAAATTCTTATGTTGGAATAAAAAACATGGTTTTAAATTTTGTGTTATGCTACAAAAACATTATGTTTGCAATGCATAATTAATGTTAGGGATGAACTTCGTTGATAGAATAGAAGAAATAGCACGACTAAGGGGCGCTCTTTCAAGAGAGAAGTCCTCGTTAGTCGTGATGTACGGTCGCAGACGGCTGGGTAAGTCAACGCTCATTAAAAGGGTGTTGTCAGAAAATGATATTTACTTCCTTGCCGATCGTTCTGAAGGCCAACACCAAAGGATGTTGCTTGCAAAAGTGATAGCACAGGTGTTTCCAGATTTCGACAAATTGACATATCCAGATTGGGAATCTATATTTCGTGCGGTCAATTATCGAACAGACAAGCGTTTTACTCTATGTTTGGATGAGTTTCCGTATCTTGTAGAGCAATCACCAGAACTACCGTCTGTATTGCAGAAACTTGTTGATGAGAAGCAGTTGAAGTATAACCTGGTGCTTTGCGGTTCATCACAAAATATGATGTATGGGTTGTTCCTTGATTCTACTGCACCTCTATATGGGCGTGCTGATGAAATAATGAGGCTTGCACCGATACGTTTGCCGTATATTCAAGAGGCTTTGCTTCTTAATGCGATGAATGCCATTGAAGAGTATGCCGTATGGGGCGGTGTACCACGTTATTGGGAATTGAGGGAAAACATAAGTTCGCTTGATGATGCCCTGTGGCGCAATATCCTTTCTGTAAATGGAACTCTTTATGAAGAGCCTATAAAACTGTTTCAGGATGATGTCAAGGATATTGTTAAGACTTCGACGATAATGTCTTATATCGGTACTGGCGCAAATCGGCTTTCTGAGATTGCCGCAAGATGCAATGAGCCTGCAACCAACCTGTCGCGCCCATTGAAGAAACTTGTTGATCTCGGTTTTTTGGAAAAAGATGTTCCGTTCGGGATTGATGAGAAGAATGCGAAAAAGAGCCTATACAAGATTGCCGATCCGTTTATGGCATTTTACTATCAGTTTGTTGTTCCTAATCGTTCGTTCATTGAACTTGGTCGTCGTTTGCCCATAGAACAGGCTTTGACTGCTCATTTCTCTGAGTATGTGAGTATGCAGTGGGAAAAACTGTGTCGGGATGCCGTAACAGGAAATCTTGTTAACGGAATAGTTTATGGCAAGGCAAAACGTTGGTGGGGTTCTGTTCTCAATGAGGACAAAAAGCCGGAACAAGTTGAATTTGATGTGATGGCAGAATCGCTTGATAAAAAGTATCTTTTGGTCGGTGAATGCAAATGGACAACCCAAGAGAACGGCAAACAACTGACAGCCGAACTTCTCCGCAAGGCTAATTTATTGCCATTTGCCAAAAACTACACCGTCGTTCCAGTGCTGTTCCTTAAGAATGCTCCGAAAGATGAGGCAGGAAATGCTATGTTGCCGGAAGATGTTGTCAGATTAAGTTACTAATGTTTAATTGGTTTTACTGTATAAATTTTATGCCTGAAACACTGAATTATCAAAATCGTGCCATAGCTTATAGTGTGCTTGCACATATCTATGATAAAGGGACATTAGCTCATGGTCCATTAGATATTTTTATTCCTATAGTAAAAAATGCACTATCTGAACTATATCCATTAGGAGTGGTGAAGGGAAATAGCATGAAAGAAATTACTGATGCTATTGAGAAAAAGTTTTCATTGGTCATTCCTATACCCGTCTTAAATAATATTTTAAAAGTTATTGCTTCAGAAATAAATAAGACGAATGGTCGTGAGGACATGCGGATATTTAATGATGGCTCATTTTGGATTGATAAATTTATATTTGAAGACTACTCTGAATTGATACAAAAAGGTAAAGAGGATGTGGCGAAAGTTGTGCATATGTTTAAAACTTTTTGTAAAGCGTATAATGTAGGTACTACAAATAATGACGTTGATTTATTTAAGTTTGTAGAACAAAATCGTAGTGAGATATCATATTATTTGGCAAATGGTAGTAGTGAAGCTACGATAGATTCTTCTCACAATGTTCTTATAGCGCAATTCATTGATACATTTAAACAAGTCCCTGAGATTTTTGAAAAGATTCGTGACATTTATTTGGGTTCAATGCTTTCATGTTATTTGGACTATCAGCCGTCTGATGCCAATATGAATGTTGAACTATTATTAGATACAAATTTCATTATTAGCCTCTTGGATTTAAATACTCCAGAATCAACCGAAACTTGTAATACTCTTATAGACGTAAGCCGAAAATTAGGTTATAAGTTTACAGTTCTGAAAGATACAATAGAGGAGATTCAGGCATTGTTGTTATTTAAATCTACAAATTTAAGCAGTGCAATTATTGCTAAAAATATAAATCGTGAAGATATTTATAATGCTTGCGATAGAAGACACTTATCTAGCACGGATTTAAATAGAATATCGGATAATTTAGAGGATACACTTGTTAATCACTTCAAATTCCATGTTATACCACAAACAAAACAATGGCAAGGAAAGGCGAAATTTAGCAAGGAATTTTCTATAATTCGCAAATATAGAAATACGGACAAAGCAGCCTTGCATGATGCTATGGCTTTGGTTTATGTTAGGGAGAAGCGAGGGGAAAAGTATATCCAAGAGTTTGGTAAAGTTAACTGTTGGTTTGTCAATAATGCGATAAGTCATGATAATGATTATTCGGATACAGAGTATAAGGATTTATATAGCTGCAAGAAGCATCAGCCAGAAATTATTAAAGTAGATGACTTGTTAAATATTCTTTGGTTGAGTAATCCGACAATTGATATTACTAGTGATGATGTTGCTACAATGGGGATAACATCTTTAGTTTCATATACTTTAAATTCATCTTTGCCTAAAGCAAGGATTATTAAAGAATTAGATGATAATATCCAAAAATATCGCGAAATCTATAAAATTACGGATAGGGATGTTGTTAACTTATCAACTCGTATCGCAAGCAGGCAAATAAAAGATGTGCAAGAGCTTAATGAACTTGCACATAAAGATGAGGCTGCATTTGCGGCAAGGGTAAAAGATGAATCTATGCGGCAGGAGCAAATTGAGGTAAATCGTGCCCAAAAATTTGATAATCTATTTCAAATGCTTCAAGGTGAGATAAAAGAAATTAAGGATAATCAAGTAAAAATGCAACAAAAGTATAATGAACGTATGCACGAACTTGAAAGCAAAGAAGCCGAGTTAAAAAATAGTGAAAAAATTATATACCAAGAAAATGAAGTTCTAAAAGCAGACAAAGATCAACTTGTTTCAGAGAAAGAAGGTATAAAAAAGGAAAAGGAGATATTTGAGATGAAAATCAAGAATTTATGGGAGCAAGAAAATAAACAACGAGCAGAACAAAAAGAAAAAATTCTTGATTATGAAATTGCAAAATCAAAAACTCGTTCTACAACTTTATTTGTAGTTGGTTTGTTCATAATGATTATTACGTTAGGGGCAATGTCTTATTACTATTTTGTTGCTGCAGATGATACAATACAAGTGATTAATGATTTTTGTAATTTCAAACCCATTTCTTTTGTGATAACGTTCATTCTTGCACTATTTAATTACTTTACTATTTCAAATTTTTATAATTGGCATTACAATCCTTCATTCGTTGTCAACAAAAAGAAGTTGGTGAAAATTCCTGATTATTATAAACCAATTAGTTTTGAAGACTATATGCATGAAAAATAGTGCTAGGGTAATGATTCCAACTTAATGATCAAAAATAGTATGGCGATTTAAATTTAGTTACTTGCCAATAAACTAAAGATTCAAGATAGAAGTGCAACACTGGCGGGCTAGCCCGCCAGTGTTGCGGCAGCTTCAAAAAGCAATACAAAA
>UQWT01000026.1 GCA_900544815.1 uncultured Bacteroidales bacterium
CCTGTGGAATCTCAAACGGAATCTCCCCATCAATGCACTTTACCTCCCCGGTAGCGAGGAACTTCTCATAATAGGAATTGTCCTCACCACGATAAATGATTGATTCGTTTTTATCCTTTTTGATTTTCTTTTCCTTGACAAGTCGGGCTTTTTCGGCTCTGATACGTTCAAGAAGTACAGATGCCGGTTCGTCATTAGGGTCTTGCGGTACAAGTTTTCCCTGTATCGCCCACTGGAGTATGCTGTTCTTTAATTGTTTTCCGTTCATCTTAATTCTAACTGATTTAGAAGTTTTCGTCTTTTTGTTTTTCCTTAAGATAGAACTGATAGAGTTTCTTCCCTATCTTATCTTTTTTGAAGGTACGTTCATGATTCATAGGTGTCATAGATAAACGAATTTTCGCCACACCTTCATTCAAGATTTCAAACTGTTGTGGAGTAATTCTAAATTGTGCAGTAGAACTTATTTCTGTAACAGGAATAACGATATTTCCACTTATAATACCTGCTGATTGACTTCCATTGCCAATCACAGTTCCTCGTAATTCAAGATATTTGCCTGCGAATGTCCGAATTTTTATAGTTGGTTCAGCGAGGAAATTCATCTTGTCTGAACGCACTGTGGCTACTATTGAATAAATGGTATCTTGCTTAGCTACACTGTACTTCATGTTACAACCTTCGGCTGCAAGTGCTTTATAAGTATAACCTACTGTTTGTGCTTTAGCGTTGAGTCCTAAAATGACACAGAACAGTAATAATATAATCTTTATAGTTTTCATATTTAATCTTGTTCGTAATCCTCTCCTTGTATTCCTAATTGCCCTTTGCTCATAGCATTGGCAATGTCTATTTTCAGTTCCTCATCATAATCTTTACTGGTCATAAAGCTATTGACGATGCGTAGAAGCAAATCTTGGTCGATATTCGATGCCGCCACGTGGTAAATGATAGATTCCAATGTACGCATACAGATACAAGCGTGCCAATAGTAATTATTCTTGTGTAAGAAATAAGCACCCAAAGTCAGTGCAATACGCTTATTTCCATCATTGAAGAAGTGCCCGGAACAGAATCTATACATCAGATAGGTTAGTTTGTCGGCAAAGGTAGGATAGTATAAATCGTTTTGCACAAAATCCAGTGTTGCACGAATACCGCCTTCGTCACGCACTCCTTCAAAGCCACCATCACTGGCATCAATCATTTTGCCATAGATGCTTAAGGCTTCATCGCAGTCTATGTAAATAATCTCCTTACTCATCTTCTGCCTGCTTTAAGCGTTTAAGTACATCTTTATTGTCCGCTAAGATACGGTCAAAATCAATAGACTGATCGCCGATGAATCGTTCAAACTCTTCAGGAGTAACAGCTTGCAAGTAATCTGCTATATTGCCATGATACGCATCCCGGAAACTAAAATCTCTTGAAGCCATTTTTGTTCTGGCATCATTCAGATAGGGTTTCTGCATGGGATGTTCGGCAAGCTCATTCACAATGCGCTCAATCTCATCAATGGTAAGTTTTCTGTCGCCATTTTCCTTGAATCGTTCACTGATAGCAGCACCCACTCCGTTTTCAAAAGAAGAGATAACCAATAGAACCTCTGAATACAAGGTGTGTCGTACATTGTCCTTAGAATCAAGTTTCAACACTTCTCGGTACTCCTTGGCGTTCTCCTTGAAAACAGCCTTGTAGATAAAATCTGTAATCTGGGAATACTTGTATGTGGGATGTCCGTCCACATATTGATTGATGGCAGAAGTGAGATTTTTACGATAGTTTTCTTCTGTGATTGCTGCAGGAAGATAATGCACATCCCTACGGTTTATATATTTTGTCCCTCCACCGGTCTTTTCATTGATGGTGGTAATCACAAAATCCAAGATAAGGCTGCGGACTTTCTTCGCTTTCTCACTCTCTGTAAGCAGCATACCCATGTCTAAGAATGAACGGAAGTTAAACAAACCGAGCTGGGTCGTTTTGCTCGCCTCATTAATAAGGTGAGCAAATTCTAACTTAAACTCTTTCAGCTGTTTACCCTTACATAAAATATATCCGTTATGCTTCAATTCATCAGAATTTGATTGCAGATAACGGTCTATTGTAGATGTATCAACTTGATAAAAGTCGGCAACCATTTTTTTAGTAAAGCGGTATTCTCCCTCAAAAAGCATTCCTTCTATATCAAGATGTTCCTGTACCTTACTGACCGCAAAACGGTTGTTAAGTACATTTTGTCTTTCTATGTTTGAGATTGTCAAATCTTTCATCTTCTTTCTATTGCTATTTGGTACACAAACATACCGAAAATTATTATTTCTTTATTCTAAGAAAAGCCTTATGCTACGCTCTAATTTGCTCACGTCATAAATATCGGGAGTAAATCATAAGTTCTATAGTATCAACTTCTTATCGTTACATAAAACATAATTGATCCTTGCGATTATCAGTTACACGATTTTATGTCAATGCCGAGAATCTTTTGAATCTCAGAAAGCGTTCTGTCTATTTCATGGTCAAGTGCAGCACGTTTTTCAAAATACTGTTTGAGCAATTCTGCCGGAGGAAGTATTTCTTCTTCCTCTTTCGGGAATTTGCATTGGTCAAAATTGCAGTCCAAGTTTATTAACTGTTGGGCTGTAAATACACGGCTCTTTTCTCCGACTTCATCACTTATAATTTCTTTTCTGTCCTTCCACCATTCTTGAATAGGCAGAGTGTGTTCTACCTTCATCGGTTTGGTCTTAGAGAAGTGCTTGTACCCTTCCGGCATATCCAAACGATAGAACCATGTCTCTTTGGTCTTGAATCCTTCTTCACAACCTTCGGCTTCTTCATTATTGAAGAAAAGAATATTGGTTGCAATAGAGGTATATGGGGAGAATATAGAACCCGGCAAACGAATAATGGTATGTAGATTGAACTTGCGGAGGAGATTTTCTTTTAGCGCAAGTTTTGCTCCATCTGTACCAAACAGGAAGCCATCGGGAATAATCACACCGCATCTACCTCCAACTTTAAGACGATACATGATAAGAGCAATGAACAAATCTGCTGTTTCACTGGAACGGTATTGTACCGGGAAGTTGCTTTTTACACTATCTTCCGTGCTACCACCATACGGAGGATTCATGCCAATAACATCCACTTTATCGCTTTCTTTAAAATCAGTGACATTTGTTCCAAGCGAATCGCAATTTGCAATGTTGGGAGCTTCAATATCATGGAGCAACAAGTTTGTAATACTTAACAGATATGGCAACGGCTTCCATTCTTGACCCACAACTGCATTCTGCAACTTTTCCCCATCTTCGGCAGAACGTACATTCTTAGCCATATAGTTGAGAGCAGAAGTAAGGAATCCACCAGTACCACTGGTGAAGTCGCCAAAGGTCTCACCCAATTTCGGGTCAAGCATCATTACGATAAAATCAGTCAACGCACGTGGAGTATAGAACTCACCTGCATTTCCTGCCGATTGTAGGTCTTTCAAGATTCCTTCATAAATATCTCCGAATGTGTGACGGTCATCAGCATCGTCAAACTCGATTTCGTTTACAATGTTGACCACTTGGCGCAGAAGCGTTCCATTCTTCATGTACTGGTTCAAGTCTGCAAATGTTTCTTGAACAATGCTTTTGGCTCTTGGAGTATTGGCATCTATCGGAAGATTCTTCAAAGTAGGAAACAATTTCTCATTGACGAAAGAGAGTAGTGCTTCTCCAGTCAAAGCTTCACCGTCTTTTTCATCTACTGCCCATTTGCGCCAACGCAAATCTTCGGGAATAATGGACTTATAGTTCTCATCTTTGTATTCCCATGTTTCTTCCTGTGTATCATAAACCTTCAAGAAGAACATCCAAGTCATTTGTTCGATTCTCTGTGCATCACCATTGATACCTGCATCTTGACGCATGATATTTTGGATTCGCTTTATGATGTTGTTTACTGCCATTTTTTAAGCTGATTTATAAATTTGATATTCCAAATCTCTGATGGCTTGTTCAAAGGCGACCTTGCCACCAAATAACTTTATGATTTTAGTTGGCTTCCCTATGCTGTTGAATGGCGGTATCTCCAAGATGTTCGCCTTTTCAAAGTCGAGAATACCGTTCTCTGCATATTTGTCAAGAAGAGCTTCCAATACTTCACGTGCTTTACCTTCATACTTTCCAAAATAGTTGCGCTTCTTTACATTGTTTGCTCTCTCTTTCCTTGTCAAGGGTGGCTGGTCGAACGCAATGTGACATATCACATCAAAGATGTCCGCATCCTTCAATGCCGGATTCGCTTCACGTACTGCGTCTATCAGAATGGCATATTCCTTCAACTCATCCATTACAGCTTGTTTGCGTTCTGCCTCAGTCCACGTTTGTATGAAATCATCCAGACTTTGGTAATGGCGCAATAATTGTTTTCTTGCGAATGACTGAACACTTTCCGTCCTCATTGTCTTGCCATCTTCACCTAATACAGATATTATCTCATGGGCAATACGAATATCCTTACCATTGATAATGTATTTCTCACGAGGTTCAGATACAGTGGGACCTGGGTCGTCAATGATTTTGTAAGGCTTGGGCTCTTTCCCTCCTCCTTTTGGCGGTTCTGGGTCGCCATCAAATGCTGGGTCTTTGAATTTGGCTGTTGCATTGCGGAAGTCAAGGATTTCCAAATGCCACTTGCCTTTGTCTTTTCTAAGTCGTGTGCCACGTCCGATGATTTGCTTAAATTCAGTCATAGAGCCAATTTCTTTATCTATGACGATTAAACCACAAGTTTTACAGTCCACTCCTGTAGATAAGAGTTCGGAGGTTGTGACAATAACCGGATAGGGTTCATCGACACTAATAAAGTTATCCAGTTGTTTCTTCCCCTCTTTATCTTCACCGACAATACGTGTTACATAGTAGGGTGACTTTTTGCACAAATCACTATTCATATTGATAAGCAACGTCCGCATTTCGGCAGCTTCCTCAATATCAGAACAGAATACAATTGTTTTTGTCATGCGACCTATGTCATGTAACATTTTAGTAATCCTGTTCGCTACAACCTTACGCCTTAACTTAATGGCAAGGTCACGACCTATGTTTTGTCTTTGATATAACTTCTGTTCAATCTCTTTGCCCAATAAATCTATCTCACCTTCTTCCGGAGTCCATCCTTGCAAATCAACATTGATAAAGTCGGCTGTAACTCGATATGGAGCTAAAAATCCATCTTGGATGCCTTGAAGTAGGGAATAGGTATATACCGGTTCTCCGAAATAATCCAAGTTGTTTGCTCCCTCATCGGCTTTTGGGGTAGCTGTCATACCGATTTGCGTAGCCGAGCTGAAATACTCTAATACTTTGCGCCATGCAGAATCGTCCTTTGCACTACCACGATGGCACTCGTCAACGATAATCAAATCAAAGAAGTTTGGCTGTACTTCCAAGAATGGATCAGGCTTGCTCTCTTTTCCGACCAGTTGATGGTATAAAGCCATATATACCTCGTATGATGAATCAATTTTTTCTTCACCTTCTCCAACAGAAGTTATCTTAGTCATAAACTTCTTGAAAGGTTTGAAGTCTTGCACCATTGTTTGGTCAATGAGGATATTTCGGTCTGCAAGATAAAGAATCTTTTTCTTTGCTCCGCTTTTATGGAGACGATGGATAATCTGGAAAGCAGTGAAAGTCTTACCAGTACCGGTAGCCATTACGACAAGTACACGCTGTTGTCCTCTTGCAATGGCTTCCACTGTACGGTCAACCGCTATACGTTGGTAATATCTTGGCTCATGGCTATGGGCATCATAATAAAACGGTGTTTCTATTATGTTAAGTTCATCCGATGTATAGTTCTTGGATGCAAGATAACGATTGTATAATTCCTCTTCTGTCGGGAAATTCTCTAATTTGATTTCGGTTTCTTTCCCTGTGATAAAGTCATGTTCCAAGAAAGCATCACCATTACTGGAGTACGCAAATTTCAAGTCAAGGATTTGGGCATAATCCATAGCTTGTTGAATACCACCCCCAACGGCATGTTTGTTATCTTTAGCTTCTACCACTGCAATGGGCTTACCATTATGGTATAATAGATAATCAGCCTTTTTGCCCTCTGCTACTGAATGTTGGTTGCCAACAACAAGTACTCGACCATCCGTGAAATAATACTCTTCACGCATATTTACGCTTACAGCCCAGCCCTTTTGTTGGAGTGCAGGGGTAATGAACAAGGTGCGTATCTCTTGTTCTTTGAGTTCTTTCTTGTTTACTTCCATGATAATAAATTGTTTTAAGATTTATTACTGCTAACAATCAAATCTTTCACATCAATATCAAGAACATTAGCTATATCATTAAGGGTTTTGAGGTCTGGTTGAACAGAATTACTACACCATTTACTCACAGTGCAATTGGATTTACCAATCTGTTCTGCAAGCCATTTTCCTGTTTTTTGTTGTTCTGCAAGTACGACTTTTAGTCTGTTCAAATTAGCCATGAGGTAAAACGTTTTAATTCAAGAGCAAATTTATATAAATACTCTGATAACATAAGCAACTTCCGATAATAATTATTATTTGGAAGCGAAAAAATGGCTTAGATACCGTATTTCGACAGGATATTTTCGTCAATTTCAATTTTATGCCGACCTGTTGTAGTTCGCAGATTCTTTCTTACGGTGTCAAACGTGGAGTTAGTGAACCATTCGGCAAATGTCGCCATCACAAATGATGTAGTTACATCTCCACCTATATTATATTGGAAAGCGATGTTCCAAGCAAAGTTCTTTAAAGAGATTTGTGTGAGCGAACTATGTTTCTTAATATGAATCTCGGTCATGGGAAGCACTTGACGATTAGTCACAAAATAGCGGACAGATTCGCAAATTTGGAAAATCTCTGTTTCGTCCAAATCAAAACGCTTGAATGTGTCTCGTGTATATTTCAGGATAGCATTTAATTTCTCGTATTCTTCTCTTTCTTTTTGTTGCTTGTATTGTTGTTGCTCATGCTGGTATTCATAATGGAATAATTCCATACGCCTTTTTTGTACTTCTACACAATCTTGGGTATGTAAGGATGCAACAGCCGAAGTCTTTTTATCTGTCACTTCATCGGCTAATGCCAAATGTGACAAAGGAGTTTCTATAATGTATCTTGCTATAGAGATGCAAAGATGATATAGAAGTTTCAGTATCACATATCCGACAGCCATAACGAACGGAAGCAAACTCATTCGTATGCTAAGCATATTGCATATTTGAAATGCAATCATTGAAGCCAGCAACACCGCAATGACCTCTATTGTCAAAGAATGGAGTATATATTGTTTTTGCTTCATGCTTATTGTTTTTTATTTCTCAATGCAAAGGTATAACAGTTTTTCATAAAAAACGAAAGGAAAAAATAGATACTGTTTTGCAAATCAATATCTTATGAAAAGAAAAGCATAATAAGAGAAAATATCGAAGACTATCTGAAAACAAGAGAAAATAGAAATCGTCAAAAACACTATAGTTAAACTAAGTTAAAGTTTTTTTGCGGTAGCTTTTCTATTCTCGCTAAGGCTGAAATATAGAGTAAACGAAGTAAAGTAATCATATTTGTACCAAGTTATATATAATACACTGATATACAGTAGTAATTATCTTTGAGGAGGGAAAATTTAAAGTAGGATAGGAAATTATCTTTGTGAAAATCAAAATAATTGCTACATTTGCAGCCCTTTGGGTGCGTATGTGCCCAAAGTTTTGTTGATCGCAACAATAAAATAAGTATTAACAACTTAACAATCAGTACAGTGGATTATCAAAGTTACAAGACAATCTCGGCTAATAAGCAGACTGTTACAAAAGAATGGTTGCTTATTGATGCTACAAATGTAGTCTTAGGCCGTCTTGCTTCGAGAGTAGCAATGGTACTCAGAGGCAAAGAGAAAGCCAACTTCACCCCACACGTAGACTGCGGTGACAACGTTATTATCATCAATGCAGACAAAGTGCGCCTAACAGGCAAGAAGTTGACAGAAAAAGTTTATGTCAGACATACCGGTTATCCCGGTGGACAGCGTTTCGCAACTCCAAAAGAGCTTTTGAAACGTAAACCAATAGCTGTGTTGGAGCATGCTATTAAAGGAATGCTTCCTAAAAACAGACTTGGCGCAGATCTGTTCCGTAATGTTTATGTTTATGCAGGCAGTGAGCATCCTCACGAGGCTCAGCAGCCAAGAGTAATCACCCTTAATGAGATTTAACAGCTATGGAATTGATTAATGCATTAGGAAGACGTAAAGCAGCGGTTGCCCGCGTTTATGTTAAATCCGGCAATGGTAACATTACCATTAACGGGAAGGAGTTGGCTGCATATTTCCCTCAGGCAACTCTTCAGTTCATCGTTAAGCAGCCTCTTGAACTTACAGGTACAGCTGCAAACTATGACATTAAAGTAAATCTTGTAGGAGGTGGAATCAAAGGTCAGGCAGAGGCTTTGAGACTTGCAATTTCACGCGCCCTATGCGAGATTGACAGAGAGGCTTATCGTTCACAGCTTAAAGCTGCCGGCTTCTTAACCCGCGACTCTCGTGAGGTTGAGAGAAAGAAACCTGGCCAGCCTGGTGCACGTAGACGCTTCCAGTTCAGCAAACGTTAGTATTTTACTATCGTTGCTTTTTTTGCACAGCCAGAATTTAAAGCAAAAAGATTTAATCCGCTTCCCGACAAAAAATTGGTTGTCGGGAAGCATATTAACTACTTGAGGCTTGTTCGGCTGCGAAAAATTCCAATGACCTGCCTAAATTTGGCAGCTACACTATGGAATTGATAATGAGTTATTAACAGAAACTGCGAAAACTATAAGACAGTTTCACAAAAATCAAAAAAATGCCAAGAACAAATTTTGAGGCCCTATTAGAGGCTGGTTCTCACTTTGGTCACTTAAAGAGAAAATGGAATCCTAAGATGGCTCCTTACATCTTTATGGAGAAAAACGGAATCCATATCATTGACCTTCACAAAACAGCAGTTAAAATTGACGAGGCTGCAAACATGATGAAACAGCTTGCAAAAGCAGGAAGAAAGATCCTTTTCGTTGCTACAAAGAAGCAGGCTAAAGATATTGTTGCAGAGAAGGCTAAAGCTGCCGGAATGCCATACGTTACAGAGAGATGGCCTGGTGGAATGCTTACAAACTTCCCTACTATCCGTAAGGCGGTGAAGAAGATGAACACCATAGATAAGATGATCTCAGACGGAACATTTGACACTCTTGCAAAGAGAGAGAAACTTCAGATTACACGTCAGAGAGCAAAATTAGAGAAGAACCTCGGCTCAATTGCAGACCTTAACAGACTACCATCTGCTCTGTTTGTAGTTGACGTTCAGAAAGAGATGAATGCCGTAAAAGAGGCTAATCGTCTTAATATACCTGTTATTGCAATGGTTGATACCTGCTGCGATCCTACACCTATAGATTATGTAATCCCTGCAAATGATGATGCTGCAAAATCTATCTCTCTAATTGTGGGAACCCTTTGCGACGCTGTTACAGAGGGACTTCAGGAGAGAAGAATTGAGAAAGAGAAGGAGAAAGAGGTACAGGCTTCAGCTGAGAACAAAGAGGGTGAGGCACCTGTAGGCAAGAAGGTACGTCCTCGTAAGAATGTTGCTCCAAAGGAGGAGGCTCCCGTAGAGGCTGCACCTGCAACAGAGGCTAAAGCAGAGTAATTTATTAACGAATTAAATTTTTTTACAATGGATATTAAAGCAGCAGACGTAGCGAAACTACGTCAGATGACCGGAGCCGGTATGATGGACTGCAAAAAAGCTCTTGTGGAAGCTAACGGCGATTACGAGAGAGCACAGGAGATCATCCGCGAGAAAGGTAAGTTAGTTGCAGCAAAGCGTTCAGACAGAGAGACTTCTGAGGGTTCTGTAATAGCACTTACCAATGCAGACCACACAAAGGGCGTACTTGTATGCCTTGGCTGCGAAACAGACTTTGTTGCAAAAAATGCAGATTTCCAGGCTCTTGCAAACGGTATAGCTAATGCAGCTCTTGAGAATATGCCTGCAGATATGGCAGCCCTTATGGCAACACCTTTCAATGGTGCTACCATTGAAGAGGCTATTACACAGCAGACAGGCAAGAGCGGTGAGAAACACGCTATCCCATTCTATGGTAAGATAGAGGCTCCATACATTGGAACATATATTCACATGAACGGCAAAGTTGCTACCATAGTAGGTTTTAGCAAACCTATAGATGAGCATGCAGCTAAAGAGATAGCAATGCAGATTACTGCAATGGCTCCTGTTTCAGTAAGCAAGGAGGATTGTCCTCAGAGCGTAATAGACAAGGAGTTGGAGATTGCTGTTGAAAAGACCAAAGAGGAGCAGGTTAAAAAGGCTGTTGAGGCTGCCCTTAAGAAAGCAGGCTTCAACCTTTACATTGCCGAGAACGAAGAGCATATCAACGAGGGTATAATGAAAGGTAATATCACCGAGGCTCAGGCTCAGGAGATAAGAGACATTAAAACCAAAGTTGCAGCTGAGAAAGCAGCTAACCTTCCTGAGCAGATGATTAAGAACATTGCTCAAGGACGTTTGGCCAAGTTCTTTAAAGAGAGTACTCTTGAAGAGCAGACTTTTGTAAAGGACGGCAAGATCTCAGTTAAGGAGTATCTTAAGAGCGTGGATCCTGAAGTTAGGGTTACCGGGTTCTATAGGTTCAGCCTAAACGATTAATTTTTTAAAAGCCGCATAAAAAGGCAATTGCTGCGTTACGCTCACTTTTTAAATCCTCATGTACTTTAAGTACGCTCCGGTGTTAAAAAGTTCGCGAGCCTTGTGTTTGCACTTTTTATGCGGCTTTTGTATTTCGTTTAAACTGAATTAAGCGAATTCTAAAAATTGTATAGAAAAAGGATGGCTTGCGGCCATCCTTTCTTACAATATGATAAAATTAATTATAACTAGTGATTTCAAGGCTTGCGAAGTTGAGAATTCCGCAGCATACTGTAGTATGTGAGGAATTGCGAAACGAGCGTAACGCAGAAATCACAGTTAGAATTAATTTTATAATGATACAATGTGAGAGATCTTATACCACAACTCATTAATCTGATTGTGCTTGCTACAAGCCTTCTCAAAAGGGGTAAATGCAACCTCATTGTTTATCTGACCTACCATAACATCGCTCTTGCCGGCCAAAAGGGCTTCAATAGATTGATATCCAAGAATGCTTGCCAAAACCCTGTCCATGCAAGAGGGAGAGCCGCCGCGTTGGATATGACCAAGTGTGGTAACGCGTGTCTCGTAATCAGGTAGAATTCCCTTAACCTTTGCTGCGACCTCCATGGCGGAGCCGTATATACCACCCTCAGAGACTATTACAACCCCGCTTGTCTTGTTCTTACGTCGCTCGTTGTTAAGGTATTGACAAAGAGAATCTATGTCGGGATGCACCTCCGGAATAAGAGTTGCCTCTGCGCCGGTACCTAAAGAGGTGTATAACCCAATAAAACCTGCATCCCTGCCCATAACCTCTACAAAGAATACCAGATTGTGAGAATCTGCGGTATCCTTAATCTTGTCTATTGCCCATACAGCAGTGTTTATGGCAGTATCAAAGCCTATGGTATAGTCTGTTCCATATATGTCGTTGTCTATTGTGCCCGGTATTCCCACTACAGGAAAATCAAACTCTGTTGCCAAAAGGTGTGCACCCCGGAACGAGCCGTCTCCACCAATAACAACAAGAGCATCTATGCCGCAGCCCCTCATGTTGTCTATTGCAATCTGCCTGTATTTCTTGTCTTTAAATTCGGGGCACCTGCTTGATTTTAATATTGTGCCTCCGTGCTGGAGAATCTTTGACACCGAGTGGCTCTGCATGGTCATAAACTCTCTGTTTATAAGACCGCTGTAGCCCTTCATAACACCAACACATTCAAGTCCTTTGAATATTGCTGTCCTTACAACCGCCCTTATTGCGGCATTCATTCCGGGAGAATCTCCTCCCGATGTGAGTACTGCTACCCTCTTAATCTCTTTATTAGACATATCTCTGCGTAAATCATTGTAAATAGATTTTGCAAATGTATCTACTTTTTTAATAAGGATATTATGTTGCATAATATTTTTACGTAGCTGCGGGATAAAACACTAATTTATAAAATAAAATTCAGCTATTCTTTTGTAACTTCTTATCTTTGCAGCAGGTAGCGTAGTAGATTTTATTATGATGTTTCATTATAACAAATGTATAGTGCAACTCTTTGTTGCGTTATTCTTTTTGTGCACTAATTCCACGGCTGCTTTAGCCGATGGTGTTGATCCCTTGCCCGGATATTTGGATTCCTTGTTTAAAAAAGCACATGATTCCGGATCTCCTGCAAATTGGAAAAAGATGTTGCAGGCTGCAAAGGAGACAAATGATACTGCTGCAACAGGCAGTGCGTATGTTTTCTATATACAGTCTCTTAGCAATATGCAAGATTCCGAGAAAACAGACAATATAGATGGAATCATAGAAAATGAAATTAAAATAGCACTCGATTTTCTGTATAATACAAAGCAGAGGAGCTACTACTTTATTGTGTGTAACATCTATATCGATTGGCTGTTTGACAACAAATTCTATGATGCTGCGCAGAAAGAGGCAGCTAATATGTATCTGTTGGCAATGGAGTTGGAACACCCGTTAGGTGGTGCTATTGCATTAAGAGTTCAAGGCCAGATATTCTATAAAATGAGCCTGTTTGAGAAGGCTTTCTCCACACTTAAGGAGGGACTTAAAGTCTGTCCGTCATATAAGACAGACATGAAAACCTACTCAACAGCACAGAGTTTATGCGAATGGCTCATTATGACCTGCATGGAGCTTAAAGATTATAAAACTGCAGATTTTTATGCAGACTTTTACGGAGATATGTTGAATTATTGGAAGAATAAAGGTTGGGAAGAGCCTACAGGGCACTATGATGTTACATATCTGTCTCTTAAGGCGATGGCACAACTGTCAATGGGAAACATGGAGTCTGCAAAGATGATGCTGAATGAAGCCGCTAATTATATTCGTCCTAACTTTCCTGCAAATGCATACGAGCATTATTATGCGGCAAAGTGTTTATTGTTGCAACGGGAGCACAAATATGATGAGGCCATAGCTAATGTAGATACTCTGCTTAATACGCACAGCTATTACTATCCGTTTTATTTAAGGGATCTGCTTGTAAAAGCAGAACTGCTCTCAAGAAGCGGTCATTCGCAGGAGAGTATAGAGCTGTTTAAGAGCTACATTAGGGGAAACGATTCTTTGCTAAGAGCGGAGAATATAAGGCAGTTGGATGAACTGCGTATACAATATCAGGTGGAAAAGGCAGAGGATGAGAGTCATGATAAAACAATTTATCTTAGGTTTGCATCTATTATAATTATATTGATAAGCCTTTTGCTAACCCTGTATATAGTCAACTCAAGAAAATTAAAGGCTTATAATAAGGTTATAGTAAGTCGTCTTGAGGAGTATGACAAACGTGCCGGCAACATTATGCTTCAAGAGCATGAAGAGTGTGTCCGTAATATACGCAACAATATCACCCCTATTTCCAACCAAGAGATTATGGAGAGGGTAGAGTTGTATATGCGCGAAAACCACCCTTTCAAGAATCCTGCGTTCAACAGGGAGAAGCTTGCAAAAGCTGTAAATATTAATGAAAGAGCTTTAAGCGAGGCTATAAAAGAAACTAATTGATTTACTGTTACCGAATATATAAATATATGCAGGTTGGACTATTCAAGGCAGCTTCTCTCATCTAATAGCATATTGCCTTTAAAGGATATCGTAGGTATGTGTGGCTTTGGTACTCCAAGAACATTTCAACGTCTCTTTAGGGATAAGTATGGGATGCCACCGTCTCATTACAGAAAGATAGTTATGGAGGAGGGTGCAGATTCTACAGATTAGTACGACAATATTAGTGAACTCCTCTAAAACTTGTCGTAACTGTTATTGTCGCGTTATTTAATGGAATTGTCGCTGTTGTTTTATTGTTATCGGTTAGGGAAAGTTTAATTTTGTGGGTAAGCTTAAAGCGGCAACAGATTCTTTGTGTTGCGGTTTTATGAAATTTTATAATAAAATTGGCTACTTAAAACCTAAGTAATTACGGTAAAAACTAAAACTTATAACTACAAAATTATTAGTATAACAATTGCTACATGTTTAATCTAATAATTACATTAACTACATTTTTGGGAGAGTTTATCTCCTAAGTAAGACAAAATGAAGGACCACGAGGAATGCTTTTGGTCCTTCTTTTTTATCTCTCAAAGAGCTTCTTATGCTACATGTAAGCTACTACCGTAAAGTCCCCCTTTTTTTATAAATTTGCGGCTGTAAATTATCTGTAGTAAATATGAGGATTGGTGATATAGATTTGGGAGAAAAGCCGCTGTTTTTAGCCCCAATGGAGGATGTGACAGACCCGTCATTCAGATATATCTGCAAGGAGTTCGGGGCTGATATGATGTACACAGAGTTTGTCCCCTCAGATGGTCTGATACGTGATGCGGAAAAGGCACTGAGGAAGCTCGTGACGTACGATTACGAGAAGCCTGTTGGTATACAGATATACGGCCATATCCCTGAGGCTATGGTAGAGGCTGCTAAAATGGCGGAGAATGCCGCTGAAATAGCAGGAGGGGCTGGGCCGGATGTCATAGATATAAACTTTGGATGTCCTGTAAACAAGATAGCCGGTAGAGGGGCCGGTAGCGGTATGATGCGTTATCCAAATAAGATGGTGGAGATTACAAAAAGCATAGTTAATGCCGTAAAGCTGCCGGTTACGGTAAAAACCCGTCTCGGGTGGGATGACAACAGCAAAATAATAGTTGAATTAGCTGAAAGATTGCAGGATACAGGCATAAAGGCGCTTACCATTCATGGAAGAACCCGTTGCCAGATGTATAAAGGGGAGGCAGACTGGACGTTGATAGGCGCTGTAAAGAACAATCCAAGGATGCATATTCCAATAATAGGAAACGGAGACATTACAACGGCACAAGGCGCAAAGGAGGCTTTTGACAGGTACGGTGTAGACGGCATAATGATTGGCAGGGCAACATACGGGCGTCCATGGATATTCAGAGAGATTAAACACTACCTTAAAACAGGTGAGGAGATGACCCCTCTTACGGTAAATGAAAAGGTTGAACTTGCAAGAAAGCATTTTCTTAAATCACTTGAAATCAAAGGCCCAAGGGTAGGTGTGCTTGAGATGAGGCGTCATCTTAGCAACTACTTCAAGTCATTGCCCGATTTCAAAGAGACACGGATGAAATTAGTTACCGAAAATGACCCGCAACAGGTGCTGCTATTGTTGGATTATATATCGGGAAGATGGGGAGAATAGTTTTTATTAACCTAATTATAATATGTTACCACTTAAAAGCAAGGTTTTTTTATTCCCATACTGGGTTGCTCTTAAATTAAGGCATCTCCTGTATGACAAACATATAAAAAAGTGTACGGAGTATTCCGTGCCGGTAATCTGTGTGGGGAACGTTACGGTTGGCGGAACCGGCAAGACCCCTTTTACAGAGATGATTATAAGGAGATTGGAGGTATATTTCCCCGGAGAATATCATATAATGGTGCTTTCAAGAGGGTACAGACGTAAGACAAAGGGGTATAGGGTTGTAAATGCTCATGAGGACTATGCAAATGTGGGAGATGAACCGCTTCAGATAAAAAATAAATACCCCAATATAACTGTTGCCGTTTGCGAGGACAGACGGATTGGCATAGAGAGGCTTATAATGGATTTTGTTGGGGAGCAGAGTGGTAAGAAACCTGTGATCATATTGGATGATGCTTTCCAGCACAGGCGGGTAAAGCCGGGAATCTCTGTTCTGCTTATGAGCTACAATAATCCTGTGTATAAAGACAATTTGCTGCCTATAGGGCGTCTGCGAGACCTGCCGGAGCAGATGAAGCGTGCTCAGGATATAGTTGTCACCAATACCCCTTTCTACTTTTCGGAGGAGGATTATGTGAACGAACAGGCGGCCGCGGAGTTCTTGGAAAAGGAGTCTCTTGTATGGAAGAAAAATTTGCATATGAGGCCGTATCAAAAGCTGTTTTTTGCTGCTACCGTTTATACCAACCCGCTTCCTGTTTTTGCTGCAGAGGTAGACAAGAGGTATCTCTATTCAAAGAGTGCGGTATTCTTTAGCGGAATTGCCAACGATAGCCATTTTAGAGAGCATATAGGGGAGAACTTTAGGGTTTTGGACAGTTTGATATTCCCGGACCATTGTAATTTTGGGAAAAGTGATATAAGTAATATAAACAAGTTGGTTGTAAAATATCCGTTATCTGTAATATTTACAACGGAAAAAGATAGTGTAAGGTTAGCAAACAACCGTTATTTGAGCAATGAGGTAAAGAGGCGGCTTTTTTATGTCCCGATAGAGACGCACATTTTGTCTTCCGAAAGGGAGCGGGAGTTTATCTGTTCATTGGTGCAATAACCTATTATGCAGAGGGTGTGTCGTTTGCCATTTAAAGCAATTATGCCGCTTACTTGCAATCCTTTATGAAGCAACTAAAGGATTGCAGATACCTTATTGTATAACTAAGTCATCGGCTTTTGCTTTGGCCTTAATTTAGTTTATAGTGTAAAGAGAGTAAAGAAAGCTAACGCCAACGCCAAAGCCAACACAGGCGCCATAAGTTAAAAAAAATTGGAACAAAATGGTTATGAAAATACGCAAAGTGGGCCTGTTTTTATTAAATTGGAGGGAACTTTTGCCTATTTGCAGTTAAATTTAGTAATACTTTTGTTTCTTAAATGAAAAAAATATATAACTTCGCCCGTTGTGCGCAACTGTAAACTTTAAAACCTTTAGTTGCTTCAATAAGGATTTGTTAACCTAAATTATTATTTATGTTCTTAAAAAAAATTGGTCGCCATGCTTTACGTTCGGTATTGATGGCGTTTGCTCTCCTCGTTCCGATGGGAGCTGTTCTGGCACAGAACATATCTGTTTCGGGTACCGTAACAGATAAAAACAACGAACCACTTCCCGGAGTGTACGTAGTGCTTCAGGGAACTAAGACAGGTACATCAACAGACGTAGACGGTAGTTACGTTCTATCCGCACCTGCAGACGGAACTTTGCTTTTTACCTCTATGGGTATGAAAGATGTTGTTGTTCCTATCAACGGTAAAAAAGTTATCAACGTTACAATGGAAGAGGATGCTCTTATGCTTGAGGACGTTGTCATAACTGCTCTCGGTATTAAGAAAGAGAGAAAATCTCTTGGTTATGCCGTAACTGACCTAAAATCCGATGAACTGATGAAAAACAAAACGGCGAATGCCATTACCTCACTTTCAGGAAAGATTGCCGGTGTAAACATTACACAATCTTCCGGTGCTGCAGGTTCCGGTGCACAGATTATCCTTCGTGGTGGTACATCAGGATCTGAGGGTAAAGACAACCAGCCTTTATTCGTAGTGGATGGTATTATCTACGATAACTCATCTAACGTTGTAGGTAACTCTGCATTTGACGGTAGTATGAGATCTGCCACTACATCATCTAACCGTGTAATGGATATAAACCCCGATGATATTGAGAATATGTCTATTCTAAAAGGCCCTGCTGCTTCTGCTCTTTACGGATCACGTGCAGCTAACGGTGTTGTCCTTATTACAACTAAAAAAGGTAAAGAGGGTAGCATAGAGGTTAACTTGAACTCAAAACTCTCTACATCTTGGGCAAAGAATCTTCCATCTGTTCAGAAGGAGTTTGCAAGAGGTTACTTGCAGGATAACTATGATAAGAGTGGAAAATACATTGGCACTACTCAAAATGACTTTGCTTACAATTCATGGGGTGAGAGAACAAATGCCCAGACATACGACAATATAGGAAACTTCTTTGAAGGTGGTCTTATCCTCGATGAGAGCTTGAGCATCTCAGGTGGTACTAAGAACAGCAGTTTCTACCTTTCAGGTTCATTGTATGATCAGGATGGTATAGTTCCAACCACAGGTTATAGGAAATATGCGTTCCGTTTCAACGGTGAGCAGAAAGCCGGTATCTTCACATTCAATGCAAATGCGGCATATTCAGATGCTCACACAGACAGAACCCTTACAGGTGCTGCTCTTTACGGTTCATCAGGAACAGGTGCTCTTTATGCAGTTTACAACTGGTCTCCATTCGATGACATGAGCCACTATCTAAACGAAGATGGTACACGTTACCGTATGTTCGACGACAGATTGGATCCATGGGATGAGAGAGATAACCCATACTGGTTGGTAAACAAAAACAAGATGTATGATAATGTTGAGCGTTTCACCGGTAGCGTTGGAATCAAGGCCGATGTTGCAAAATGGTGGTTCATACAGTATAAATTGGGCGTTGACTCATATACTCAGACTGCATCTAACAGAATCGCAGCAAATGGCGCTATCAAACAGGTATGGCAGAAAGGTATGATGAGTGACAATACATCTCGCTTTAGATATATTTCACACAACTTCATATCAAATATGAACAAACAGTTCGGTGACTTTGATTTGAACTTGTTGTTGGGTGCTCAGATAGATGATACCAAGACAGACAGCAACTACAAGATGGCTTGGAACTTCTCTGTTCCTGATTTCTTCTCATACGCCAATACAACTACAAATAACAAACAGTTCTCACATGCAGCTTCTCAGAAGAGACTTGCCGGTGTATTCGGTGAGTTTAGAGCATCTTGGAAGAATATGTTGTTTCTAACTGTTACAGGACGTAACGACTGGACCTCTACACTTCCTAAAGAGAACCGTTCATACTTCTATCCATCTGTAAGTGGATCATTCGTATTCACAGAGCTACTTCCTAAGAACGATGTGCTTTCATTTGGTAAGTTGCGTGTATCTTGGGCAAAGGTAGGTAAGGATACCAATCCTTATGAGACTGCTACATCACTTTGGCCTACAGGTGTTTACTTGGGCGACAAAGTAGGTGTTGGTAACACATGGTCTAAAGGTAACCCAATCCTTAAACCAGAGATGACAAAATCTACAGAGATTGGTTTGGAGATGAGTTTCTTCAACAACAGATTGCACTTTGACTACGCTTACTATACAAACGATTCATACGACCAGATTCTTAGCCCACGTGGACCTCAGTCTACAGGTTATATCTTCTTCTCTATGAATGCAGGTAACGTATACAACAAAGGTATGGAGTTGGCAATTTCCGGTACCCCTATAGAGAAAAAGAACTTTAAATGGGATATAGGTTTGAACGTTGCAGGTAACCGCGGTTCAGTTGACAACCTTCCACAGGGACTAGATGTTATGTATGTTACAGATGTACAGTATGCAGGTATGCAGGCTGCTTCATTTAACGGTGGCAAGTTCATGGCAATTGCCGGTACTGAGTGGAAGAGAGATGATAACGGTAATGTTATCTTGGACAAGAACGGTATGCCTACTTACACCTCTTCACTTTCTGAGGTTGGTAACCGTGAGGCAAGTTTCTCAGGCGGTTTGAACAATACATTAACTTGGAAGAACCTTTCATTCAATATGCTATGGGAGTTCCGCGTTGGCGGTGATGTTGTAAACGGTACTCAGTATGCTATGGATATATCCGGTACAAGTAAATTCTCCGGTGATATAAGAAACAGAGCTCTTACAGTTGAAGGTGTTAATTCAAAAGGAGAGCCTGTAAGCAACACTTGGGAGGCAGATAAGACATACATCTATAATGGCAAGGAGACAATAGGATACAATATCATTAAAGATTACTACACTACTTATTATCCAAAGGAGTCTAGTAACTATATAACAAAGGTTAATTTGTTAAGATTGCGTTCAATCTCGCTAAGCTACGATTTCCCTCAGACTCTTCTTAAGAAAGTAGGCTTTATTAAGAGAGCATCTGTTATGGCATCTGCAAACAATCTTCTACTCTTCACCAACTATAAAGGCGATCCTGAGGTTGCAGCAGCAGGTGCAGGTGTAGGTGGTTCATCATCAGTTGGATTTGACTACTGCGGTGTTCCGGCTACAGCAGGTATGACATTTGGTATTAATCTTACTTTCTAATCTGTTAATTGAGAATAATTATGAAATATTTAAAATCAATATTATTGAGCGGAGCTTGTCTTTTTGGACTTTCTCTAACCTCATGTGACAATTGGTTGGATATAAACGAAGATCCGGAGAATCCAACCAGTGACACTGCCCCTTACCAGTCTCGTCTGGCACATATAGAGTTCTATACAAACGATGCAACCCAATTTGGTGCATGGCGTTCAAGCATGTCTATGGGCGATTGGACAAGAGCAGCTGATCAGGGTGGTACATATTATCATATGTCATATTGGAATCCTCAGATTGGTGTTGTTACAACATCATATCAGTGGTGGTTCTGCGGTGCTGCATGTAATGTAGACGATATGTATCAGAAAGCTATGGCTGCAGAGGCTTGGCATTATGCCGGTGCCGCCAAGATTATTAATGCATACGGCTTTATGCTAATGACAGACCTTTATGGTGAAATGCCTTATACTCAGGCTTGCGGAGGAAATGCAACTCCTGAATATGATACAGGTAAGACAATATATCTTGGTTGTTTGAACGATATAGACGAGGGTATTGAGTTACTTTCTAAACCTCAAGCTTCGGCACTTCCTGCATTGTCTGTAGGTGATTCATGGAACAACGGAGATGTTAGCAAATGGATAAAACTTGGTAATTTGCTAAAAGCACGTTATTTGGTAAAACTTTCAAAGAAACAGGCCGGTAGCTACAAAGAGGGTAAATATGATGCAGATGCTATCCTTGCAGCTTTGGCAAACGGCCCTCAGAGCAATGCAGATAACACTATAGTTAATCATACAGATGACAACAGCTCAACTCATGATAATCTTGGCTGGAACGAGCCTGTGGATTACTCTCCTCTTTACTCTGTGTGCGGTATGAATGCAGGTTATATGGTAACCAAGATGCTATACGATAACCTTACAAACTTTGCAGGTTATGGTGTAGAGGATCCACGTGCAGACAAGATTATTCCTTGGGCATATTCAAGAAAATCTGCAGATACTCCTGCCGAGATTAAATGGGTGGGCAATTGGAGACGTTCTCTTGGTGTAGATATGGTTTCTGAGAATTGCCCTAATAAGAATGGAGGTCCTATTAGAGCTATGTACGGTCCAAATACCACAGCAAGCGGTAAAGGTATCAGAAATGGAGAGTTCTGGTGGATTAACTCAGATAATAAAGACAGATTGGGTGATACTATATATGTAGAGTGTACAAGTGAGTCTAAAGGCTATGCTGCTAAGGCAGACCTGTTCTTCAGAAGAGGCGGTGTTAGCAAAGATGATTCAAGAGAGTCAGGTACATTCTATACAAGAGTTTCTTCACCTACATATATTGGAACCTACTTTGAGGCTTGCTTCATTAAAGCAGAGGTATTGTTCAACAAGGGTGATAAAGCCGGTGCATTTGCTGCTTACAAAGAGGGTATCAAAGCAAGCATGGAACAGATGAACGAGAAACTTAACACTTGGGTTTCAGAGGATAGAAACCTTGCAGAGTGCCCTTCATTCACCCCAATGACACAGGAGGATATGGACAACTTCCTTGCTAACGGTATTGGTACTGCAAGCGATATTACTCTTGGCAAGATCCTTACTCAGAAACGTATTGCCCTTCACTTCTCAGTTGAGATCTGGAACGATATGCGTCGTTACGACTTCAACCCTGAACTTTTCTTAGGATGGGGTATTCCTGATAACTACAACTATGTTGCAGCTGCCAAGAAAGGTATTCCTGAGGGCAAGCAGTTCCGTAGATGGAGACAGTGTTCACATGAGACAAACTACAACTCTAAAAACCTTAAGGCTATTGGCGAGCAGGTTCCGGGAGCAGATACAAGTTTGGATCAGTGGAATGCTGCAGATGATGCATGGACTATCAATGTGTGGTGGGATTCAGACCAGCAGTAGTCTTTAATCATTAAGTCAATGATACAATTTTAAGGGGGCGGCGTTGCTGCTCCCTTTTTTTGTTTAACTTTGTGGAGGTGTTATGTGAAGGAGATTTATGAAAGAGTTACAGATAATACAGAGCAAGATCTACGAGATACGTGGTCAAAGAGTGATGTTAGATAGAGATTTAGCTGAGTTGTATCATGTTGAGACAAAAGTATTGAACCAATCAGTGAAACGTAACATTGAGCGATTCCCTGAAGACTTTATGTTTAGACTAAGCAAACAGGAATTGGACAACTTGAGGTCACAATTTGTGACCTCAAGTTGGGGTGGAAGTAGAACACTGCCATATGCTTTTACAGAACAGGGGGTGGCAATGTTATCTGGCTTATTAAAAAGTGATATAGCAATTAATACTAATATTGCTATTATGCGGGCATTCGTTGCGATGCGTAATTATATAACAACTACATCTGTTGTATCTGCGGAATTGAAAGAGATTAGAGCCAAACTTGCTTTATTGGAAAGAAATGATGAAGACAATGCGAAAGCAATAAATGACCTGTCTGAGGATATGAGTGAGGAGTTGGATGATATATATAAGGCTATTGCGGCATTGTCTGTGAGGTTGCCAAAGGCAAAGGATAAATTTAATAAGATAGGTTTTAAAAAGTAAAATTATAATTAAATAATACGGTTATGTTTAACAAAGAGACTTATGTTAGAAGACGCCGCGAGTTGGCAAAAAAGGTTGGCAACGGCATTATTTTGATATTGGGAAATGTAGAGGCTCCTACTAATTATCCCGACAATACATACAAATTCCGCCAGGACAGTTCATTCCTCTATTTCTTTGGCTTATATGAGCCAGGTTTGGCAGCTGTAATAGATACAGAGAGTGGAGAGGAGATTATCTTTGGCAATGATGTAGATATTGATGATATTATCTGGATGGGTCCTCAACCGCTTATGGAGGAGAAGGCAAAACTTGTAGGGGTAGATAAGACAGCTCCGTTATCTAAATTGGCAGAGTATATAGGCAAGCAAAACGGTAGAAAGATTCATTTCCTTCCGCCGTATAGATATGCAAACAAGATATTGCTGTACCAACTGCTTGCTGTTCCGTTTGAGAAGATGAAGGAGAGTGCCTCAATGGAGCTTATAAATGCAGTTATCTCGTTGAGAATGGTAAAAGATGCGGAGGAGATTGCAGAGTTGGACAAGGCCGCAAACATTGGCTATGCAATGCACTATACTGTTATGAAGATGGCCAAACTTGGTATGGTTGAGCAGGAGCTTGTTGGAATAATGGAGGGCATTGCGGCATCACAGGGCAGACTTACCTCTTTTGCAACAATCCTTTCCCAGAATGGTGAGACTTTACATAATCATACCCATCATCAAGTGCTCACAGATGGAAGATTGCTTGTTATAGATGCCGGTGCCGAGACAAACATGGGGTATGCATCTGACTTTACCAGAACAATCCCTACTAGCGGTAAGTTTACAAACAAACAGAAAGATATTTACAACATAGTTTGCGGAGCAAACAACCTTGCATATGATCTTTCCGCTCCCGGTGTTACATACAAAGAGGTACATCTTAAAACTTGTCGCTTCATTGCTCAGGGCTTAAAGGATCTTGGTCTTATGATGGGAGATGTGGATGAGGCTGTGGCTAATGGTGCTCATGCACTCTTTATGCCTCACGGGTTGGGTCATAACATGGGACTCGATGTTCATGATATGGAGGATCTTGGGCAGATATATGTTGGTTATGACGAGGTTACTCGCCCATCTGATCAGTTTGGCCTTGCATCTCTTAGAATGGGACGAGAGCTTAAACCAGGGTATGTGGTTACAGATGAACCTGGGTGTTACTTTATCCCAGCCCTTATTGAGAAATGGAAAAACGAGGGTATTAATACTCAGTTTATTAATTTTGAGAAACTTAAGGAGTACTATAACTTTGGCGGCATAAGGTTGGAGGATGATGTGCTTATTACGGAGAACGGCAGAAGACGCCTTGGCTCAAAGAGACTGCCTATTACTGCCACAGAGGTTGAAGAAACCATGCAAAAATAGCTGCTGAGCCATGATTACATTTATTGTGTGCTTATGCCTGCTCGTTTTGGGCTATTTTACATGCGGGAAATTTGTAGAGAGGTTCTTTGGGGCCTCTCAGCAAAATGAGACCCCTGTAAAGCGTCTTGCAGACGGTGTTGATTATCAGGAGTTGAAACCTTGGAGAATCTTTATTATACAGTTTCTTAACATTGCCGGATTGGGTCCTATATTTGGTGCTATACTTGGCGCTGCATATGGCCCTATGGCATACGTATGGATAGTTGTGGGGTGTGTCTTTATTGGCGCTACTCACGATTATTTCTCCGGGATGCTCTCTATCCGTCACGACGGTACATCTCTTCCCGGGATGGTGGGCAAATATCTTGGAGAGAACGTAAGAAAGTTCATGTCTGTCTTTACCGGATTTCTGCTGCTGGCTGTGGGTGTCTCTTTTGTTAATGGTCCTGCAGATCTGTTGGGAAATTTGTCGGGAAGCGGAATGACACCTTGGTTATATGTGATTTTTGCGTACTACATTTTGGCTACCTTGCTGCCTATTAACAAGATTATAGGCAAGATCTACCCTTATATGGGTATCTGCCTGCTCTTTATGGCGGTGGCAGTTGGTGGTTGTCTGTTGTATGGCGGGGTTACGGGGGAGCTGCATATAGAGGAGCTTTCTTTGAGCAATTTTAAGAATATGCACAGCAATCCTAATGATAATATACTGTTCCCTATGCTGTTTATTGTGCTGTCGTGTGGAGCTATATCGGGGTTTCATGCTACGCAATCTCCTATGATGGCGCGTTGTATGGGCAATGAGAAGCATGGAAGACCTATCTTTTACGGGGCGATGATTGCAGAGGGTATTGTGGCTATGATATGGGCTACTGCGGCAATGGCGTTTTATGGTGGATGGGAGGGGTTGAACGCGGCTGCCGATGCGGGCAATACTCCTGCGATTATGGTTGATGCCATCTGCAACAGTTGGTTGGGCAAGGTTGGTGCTGTTATTGCTGTTATTGGCGTGGTGGTTTGCCCTATTACATCTGGCGATACTGCATTCAGAAGCATGAGGTTGGTTATTGCAGATGCTCTTAAGTATGACCAGAAACCAATTAAGAACAGGATTCTTGTTGCTGCTCCTATTTTTGTGGTTGCCTACTTTTTGTGTAACGTGGATTTTTCTACTATATGGAAGTATGTGGGGATTGGAAATCAGGTGCTTGCAACAATAACGTTATGGACTGCTGCTACATTCTTGACTAAGAATGGCAAGGCTCACTGGATGATGTCTATGCCTGCAACGTTCCTCACTATTGTTTGTGTTACATACTTTTTGATTGCTCCTTACAAGACCGGCGGCCTTTACCTGCCTCATACCTTAAGCTATGTGGTTGGTATAGTGGCCGGGGTTGCAATGTTTGCTCTGTTTATCTATAAAACGTCTAAAACAGGGTTGGCGAGCAAGGTAAAATAGCCTGCAACACAAGTGCAGAATTGCAAACTTGTTTGCTTTTTATGCCAACGTTTTGCTTTTATTTTGGATCTATTTGAGTAGATGTAAAAGGATGGTCGCTTGCGCGGCTGTCCTTTACTGTTTTTTATGCTGAAATCTAAATTTGCGGGAAATCTAATTGTTACAAATTCTTAAGTAAATCAATAAAAGATTTAGTCTGTTTTATTCTGTTTGTTAATATAAGGTATATAGAGATAATTATGATATGTTATGAGTAAATACTTCAAATGCCGAAAAAAATTATTTTTATTGGTTGTTATATCGAAAAAAAAATATGTTTAACTTTGCTATGTAAAATTGATTAAGGATTTTTATTCTTTCATTGATTCAAAAAGAGATTCTTTTGCCGGAACTTTATAATGTTTTCGCTTTTAAGTTTTACTGCTGGATTGCGTTAATATTAAGAAGTTTACAAAGGAATTGGTTAACCAAAATTATTAACTAATAAACTAACTGGCAGAGTCAAAAAGCAAGTGCAACATTACAATAAAAATTTAAAAAACTCATCCTTAGGAGTAGAGAAATTTAATTTTTCTCTCGGTCTCCGGTTAATCTTCAACTGCACAGAATGAATATAATCATCCGTAAGGCTATT
>UQWT01000027.1 GCA_900544815.1 uncultured Bacteroidales bacterium
TTTACAATGCTATTTTCTTTTATTCTATTGTCGATTTTACTTTTCCGATTTTTGACGATACAAAATTACCGATTACACCCGTGCTCGGTACTGACAAATGGGTCGAGCGTCAGAACCTGTATATAGCCAAACTGTTTACCGAAATTGTCCGCAAGATAGAATCCCTGTATAGAAATGATGCGGCACGGCTGGTGGAAGCCGCCCAGCGCAATGTTTTGGCAGATTACGGAGAACTGTTCCAATTGCGAAATGATATCAAATCACTGACCGAAGATAATGACAAACTAAAATCTACATTAGAAACAATCCTTGACCAACTTGCCAACCCTTCACTTCGCACAAAGATATTCACCATAGCCGATGCCCTTATATGTGGAACCCCCATCAGTGTGTCTTCCGGTGGTGGCGGTGGCAACTCCTCTTCCGACCTTCGCTGGGATGGCCGCAGACCTGACGAGGAAGAAGAAGCCTATTGGAGGAGGTTGCTTCATGCCTCACGAGTAGTTAAATCCGTAAAAAGCGAATATAGGAGAAAATAATTATTCCTTTTGGTGTGTTGTAGCAAAAGGTTACAGCACACTATATTTAACTACACATACTCCCCATTATGAGAACGTGCCGTTTGAAGTGCCGGAGGGATGGGTGTGGACAACATTGGGTGAAGTAGGCACTTGGCAATCAGGTGGAACTCCTAGTCGTTCAAATAAAACATATTATGGTGGAAATATACCTTGGCTTAAAACAGGAGATTTAAATGATGGATTGATTTCGTATATTCCAGAAAGTATAACAGAGGAAGCTGTCGAAAACTCTTCTGCTAAAATTAATCCTAGAGGAAGTGTGTTAATTGCGATGTATGGTGCAACAATTGGGAAATTAGGAATACTTACATTTCCTGCTACCACCAATCAAGCATGTTGCGCTTGTATCGAGTTTAATGCCATTATTCAATTATACCTGTTCTATTTCTTATTGTCTCAAAGAAATGAGTTTGTCGCAAAAGGCGGTGGCGGAGCACAACCCAATATATCAAAAGAAATAATTGTAAATACTTTTATTCCTTTACCGCCTCTTAGTGAGCAACAGCGTATTGTAATGGAGATAGAGCAATGGCTTGCTCTGATAGACCAAATAGAACAAGGTAAAGCCGACTTACAGATTATCATCAAACAAACCAAAAGCAAAATTCTTGACCTTGCTATTCATGGCAAACTCGTTCCACAAGATTCGAATGACGAACCTGCCATAGAACTCTTAAAGCGCATAAATCCCGACTTTACACCTTGTGATAACGGGCATAGTAGGAAGTTGCCACAAAGTTGGTGTATATGCAGACTCAAAGATTTATGTACCTTTTTATCACGAGGGAAATCGCCTAAATACTCGGAAACCGATAAAACATTTCCTGTGTTTGCTCAAAAGTGCAACTTAAAAGATGGTGGCATATCTTTAGAACAAGCTAAATTTTTAGACCCATATACAATTTGTAAATGGAGTGAGGAATACAAGCTAAAAACAGGAGATGTGCTTGTCAATTCAACAGGAACTGGAACCGTTGGACGAACACGCTTGTTCCACGAAAAATGTTTAGGAAAATACCCTTTTGTTGTTCCAGATTCACATGTTTCTGTTATAAGAGTGACGAAAGGAATTATCCCTCAATATTTATATGCCTATATCTCATCTAATAGAATACAGCAATATATAGAAGATAATCTTGCAGGTAGTACTAATCAAAAAGAATTATATATTGGCGTATTAGAACAAATGGAGATTTTTATTCCTCCATTTTTAGAACAACAACGTATTGTTCAAAAAATAAAGGTGCTATTCTCATCCCTCGATGACGTTCAAAAAGCCTTAGAAGTGTAAGCGAATACACTTCTAAAGGCTGATGCGACTTTACCAGTTAACCACTTTATCCACAATCTTCTGCTGTTCGTTGGCAGTGCGACGTAAATAGATGCGTGTAGTTTCTATGCTTTCATGTCCCATAAGGTCGGCAAGCAGTGCAAGGTCATTGAATCGGTCAAGGAAATTTTTGGCAAAACGATGACGGAATGAATGAGGATAAACCACCTCCTTATTCATTCCGTATTTTTCCGCAAAGTGTTTCAGTTGTTGGGCTATACCGCGCGTCGTAATTCGGTCTCCGAATCTGTTCAGAAATATATATCCGAAAGTAACCCCTTTATCTTTCAGCCATTTCATGGCTTCTATACGTAAGTTTTTCGGAATATACAGACGGCGTATTTTCCCGCCTTTGCTATAAAGGTCAAGATGTCCGATTTGTACATGCTCTGCTTTGATATGGAGCAATTCGCTGACACGAGCACCGGTAGCCGCCATGAACCATACGACAAAATACCACTCATTATAACCGTCAGCTTTCAAGCGCGTTTTGA
The DNA here is from genome assembly GCA_900544815.1 of uncultured Bacteroidales bacterium. Taxonomy (GTDB): domain Bacteria; phylum Bacteroidota; class Bacteroidia; order Bacteroidales; family UBA932; genus Egerieousia. The sequence continues at coordinate 2,406 of UQWT01000027.1, forward strand.
GAAACTTATAGTCTGCATCGCTAATTACGTTCTCCAAAAAGTTTTTCTGCTGTACTTTGACAGACTTTACCTTCAGTTTCTCTTGTTTCGTAAATTCAAGGTATTTGTTGATACCCTGCAATCGAAGATTTACTGTCTGTGGTTTGAAGTTCTCAACCAGATACCCTTTGTAGGCTAACAGGTTCTTTTTGTTCACGTCCCCATAGTGATTGAGGAAATACTGCACCGTCCACACATACGATGTAACGGTGTTCTTGGCAAGATTAGTCTTTGCCAAATGATTTCTGAATTTTGTTACCATATTACATTGAATTAGAATGAATATGGTAATAATATAATGGAACGTATCGGGCATTATGAGAACTTGCCCGATGGATGGTGCGTATGTAGGTTAGAAGACATTGTAGATTATGAGCAACCTACGGCATATATTGTTAATTCAACAAGTTATAATGATAGCTATCCAATACCAGTTTTAACAGCAGGGAAATCCTTCATCATAGGTTATACTAATGAAGTGAAAGGGATATACTCCAAATTGCCTTGTATTATTTTCGACGACTTTACTACAGATTCAAAATTTGTAGATTTTCCTTTTAAAGTAAAATCATCTGCCATGAAGATTTTGCAGGTGAGAAAATATGTTGAAATAGAATATGTTGCAATGTTTATGAACACAACTCGCTTAATTGGCGATACCCATAAACGATATTGGATTTCGGAATATTCTAAACTGACTATCCCAATTCCTCCAAAAGCAGAACAAAAGCGAATTGTAGATACTGTTCATACATTATTTGCCAAGTTAGATACAATAATGAAGAGTTTATAGGCTCTCCATTATTGTATCAAGATGTCTGAAAGCAATATTTATTGCATCCACAATCCTTTGTTGTTCACGATAAGGTGGTATCGGTACTTCTATAGCTCTAAAAATTTTTTTATTCAAGTGAGGAATGGCAGAACCAACATTATTCTCTCGTAAAGTATTACGATGTAGGTGAATAAGTTGCAAAACATAATCCGTATTCATATTGTCGTTGATAGACAATTGTTTGAATGTACTGCCTTGATAACCTTCTATAGGAGTACGGAACACTTCACCAGAGTTTTCGCCATCTACTAAAATCAATAATGAATTTGCAGCAACATATTTCCCTGATGTCAAAGTTTTGGCTTCACGCTCACCACGCAAATATTTGACATCAAGATTTGTTCGTTCCATACCATTTTGCTTTTCTCCATCAACTAAAGAACATAATGTTTGCATAGGTGCAAGTGACCAACTCAGTGGTAACTGCGCATAATGCCCGTTATCACAAGGTGTGAAGTCGGGATGAATACGCTTTAACAGCTCAATGGCTGGCTCGTCATTCGGGTCTTGTGGAACGAGTTTTCCGTGAATGGCGAGGTCAAGAATTTTGCTTTTGGTTTGCTTGATTGCAGTTTGTAAATCGGCTTTCCCCTGTTCGATTTGGTCTATCAGAGCAAACCATTTCTCTATTTCTGCTACGATACGATATTGTTCAGTCAAAGGAGGTAATGGAATTTGTAAATCTGTAAAAATTCCTTTATGAACTCTTTGCTGTCCAACAACTCCTTTGAAATATTTTGTCCCCTCACTTATATACCATTGTGACTTAAAGAGATATAGATAGAATTTCGCATGAATATTTAATGGACGCAGGATAACTAACTCAGTAGTTCCTGCGCCATAATTATTAGGGAGATTTTGAAATATCGTTGATTTGAGATTTTCAAAGCAAGGAGATATTTTTGCAATACCGATGTCTCCATTTTGAAAGTGGCAATATCCTTTTTTTACTTCCTTCCAAATGCGTTTCTCAAATTGATGATTCCCAGAAAATCCATCATTGACACAAGCCATAGGAATAAATCCGACACTTGTATCATCTGTTATTTCAGATTTTGGATTAAGACAGAATAATTCTGAAACAGGTACATACTTCCATCCCTCCGGCACTTCAAACGGCACGTTCTCATAATGGGGAGTATCGGAAGTCTTTGCAGACTTCTTATTCCTTTTGATTTTACCCTCTTTTATCAGGCCTTCTTTTTCTGCCTTGATTCGTTCGAGGAGAACTGATGCAGGTTCATCGTTCGGGTCTTGCGGTACAAGTTTTCCATGTACCGCAAGATCGAGTATCTTTTGACGTAATTTCTTTGTATCCATATAGGCTATTCTTTGTTTAAGAACAGATTGCAAAACTCATTCAGTTGCTGTTGCATACGTTCCTGTGGAATGAGGATACGTTTGTATTCTGCTATCATTGTGGGACTCATACTTCGGCTCATAGCATATTCCACAACAACCCGGTCTGCTTCTGGGCAGAGAATAATGCCGATAGAAGGGTTTTCGTTAGAGCGTTTCACATCTCTATCGAGTGCTTCCAGATAAAACTCCAACTGGCCGAGGTCTCGCGGATGGAATTTTGTCTTTTTCAGCTCCACTGCTACCAATGCCTGCAACCCACGATGGAAGAACAGCAAGTCGGCCTTAAAAGTGGATGCGCCAATATTGAGGCGGTATTCCTGATCCATAAAGATAAAATCCTTACCAAGTTCAAGAATAAATTGCTTCATGTGTTCTACCAAGCTGTTTTTCAATTTTGATTCGCTATGCTTCTTCGGAAGATTCAGAAAATCAACAAACAACGTATCCTTGAACATTATCGGGGCATTCGGATACATATTGAGCAATCCTTTCGACATATTATTCTTGCTGCCCAATAAAGCCGTATATGTCTGATTGGAGATGCAACGCTGAAGTTCTCGCTTCACTAAATGTTCTTTATTGGCATAGAGTATATAAAACATCCGCTCTTCATTATTTTTGCATCGACAAAGAATTTCAATATGATTGGTCAATGTGGTAAACTCCAAGATTTTAGGCATTTGTTCAGATGCAGCCGGAACAATTTGTGCAGTTCTTGGCTGCACAATTACAGCCTCCCCTTGTTTAGGCAGACTTGCTTCTATTTGTGCAGTTTTTGGCTGCACAAATTCAGAGTTCAGATACTTTTCTACAGTTACGCTGAATGTTTCCGATGAATATTCATCATAAAACATCACCATATTGTAAATGCTTCTCCGACTATAGCCCTTAATGTCTGGACGCCGGGAACGGATATATTCGGATAACTGCGTTACAACCTTGCTTCCCCATTCCTCGCTTTTCAGTTTGGCAGATACATAGCTGCCCACATGCCATGCTGTGAACAACAGTTCATTATTTACGGCTCTTGAAGCACGGCTTTTATGTTGGAGAATGATGTCTATAACTTCTCCAAACTGTTGTTCCATTGATATGATTATCTTATTGTTTTTCATACATTCAATCTTCATTTATGTTAGCGAGCAATTTTTCAAGTTCAGCTACAGCCGTACTTATCGTTTGGCTTTTATCTTTTATGTCTGCCATCAGTTCTGCCAATGAACGTTCGTCCACCTCACCACCTTGTTTTATCCATGTGATGTCGAGACTTGTCTTATCTCTGGCAATAATCTCATTTACAGAGTATTTACGCCAACGCCCTTGCGGATTATTTTCTGCATCGTAGGTCTCTACCCGATTATTGTAGCATGAAACAAAATCATCTAAATGATAGCGTTCTAGTTTATTGGTGGCAAGCGTGTGCTTTACTTCGGTACGATAATCATAAAACCATATTTCTTTGGTAGGTTGCCCTTTGCTGAAAAACAGCACATTAGCTTTTACACCTTGGGCATAGAAGATACCTGTAGGCAAACGCAAGATAGTATGCAGATTGAAATCTTGCAACAAGCGTTTACGGATTGTTTCGCCAGCTCCGGCTTCAAAGAGAACATTGTCAGGAAGTACCACAGCTGCACGACCACCTGTTTTGAGCATAAGCATCATGTGCTGAAGGAAATTCAACTGGTTGTTCTTGGTCTCCACATAGAAATCCGGACGGTTGATGTCCACAGAACCGGCCGGGCGAGTTCCAAAAGGAGGATTGGCAAGTATCACATCAACAAGGGTTGACGGTTCTTTTTCCAAAGAGTCTTCACACACAATCGGACTACGGTCTGTACCGATACCATGCAAATAGAGATTCATTGATGCGAGCGTTACCACCAAAGGCGTATTATCCACACCATGCAAGGCTTTGTCACGCAAGAAATCACGCTTTTCTTTACTTGCAGACTGACCTTTCATGTAGTCGTAAGCTGTAAGCAAAAATCCACCAGTACCACAAGCAGGGTCGCAAATGGTTTCGCCCATTTGCGGATTAATGCAATCCACCATTGCCTGAATTAAAGGACGGGGAGTAAAATATTGTCCTGCACCACTTTTCTTATCCTGACCGTTCTTTTCAAGAATACTCTCGTAGATAGCACCTTTTACATCACCATCCATGATGAGCCATTGCTCTTCATTAATCATGGTGATAACTTTTTTCAGATAAACAGGCTTGTCTATCTTATTCTGTGCTTTGGTATAAATAGTGCCTATTAAATTGTCCTGTTCGCTAAGTAATTTCAGTGTCTCTTCGTATTGCTTGACCAGTTCCAATCCGTCAAGGGAAATCAAATCGTTCCATTGATACCCGGTCGGGATTGCCGATTCCTCTCCGAACATTTCTACATTCTCGGCATCCATCTTCAAAAACAGAAGATAGGTCAATTGGGTAATATAGTCGGTAAACCCGATACCTTGTCCGGCAAGAGTTGTTGCCAAATTCCAAACTTTTTTGGTGAGCGATTGCTCTGTTGCGTTATTTGTTGCCATAATTTATGCTGCTTTTCTTAATACTACAAATGTGTAAAGCGACCGAAGGGCTTCATCTGCTTTCTGCATACAACCAAATGCCCGAATCATTTGGGCTGCATGGGTCGCATCGTCTTCACGAATATCTCTGACCGTACAAGCCCCGTTAGAAGCAATGTAATCTACAATACGACTGATTACTTCACGCTGTTTGTCGGTTATTTCACGTTGATTTTGTCCTAACCATAGATTGAAATATTGCTTAGATGTAGTAACTACACTGTCCAATCTCTCAATTTGGCGGAAAGCAAAACGTACCAGTTGTATGATGTTTGTCAAAGCATCACTTTCTTCTTTTGTTGTAGAATGCTTTACTTTGCTTGGAGAAAGAATCGCGTACGAATTCCAAATTTGTTTTGGATCAAAATGGTTGTTTGCCATTTTGAGTTTATGTTCCAAGTCTTTCAACATTGAATAAGTTATCGGCTCGCCTTCATTGTTATAGATAATGCGAAGAGCCTCTATTTCATCTGCATTCTCTCTGCAAAATTCTTCAAATGCCTCCGTTGTGTTTTTAGCATCCTCAATGGAGAAACCTTTTGAGATAAGCGTATCTTCTCCGGGCATTAGCGTATTAACAAAACCTGCCGCAAGAATAAGCAAATATCTCCGTGCATCAGCATGATTGGCGAGTGGAGACACCAGGCCTTTGCGTTCTGAATTTGGCTTTTCTGTGCTGACAAATGGTGGAAGAGTGCCTTTTTCAAGCGCAGCGTATATCCTGGCAGAAAGTTCCTTCATGTCATCATGAGACAAACGGGCAAACTCTTTCCGCTGCGATTCATCTGCCTTATTGAATATTCGGGCAAGCGTAGCAGCAAGTCGTTTGAGATATTCATCAGGAATATAGCCGTGACTGATACGCTCTAACAATTCTTTCAGAGTGATTATTTTTGTGGTCGATTCATCGCTTGCTGTCGGAATTGTCTTTTCATGTTCCGTTACGCCTACTGCATCAACCAAATAAAAACAATCCTTACTGAATGCATTCGGAGTGACATTGCGTAATTGTTCATCGCCTATTGTACGCACTCCGCGCCCCTTCATCTGAATATACAACGGCAATGATTCCACATCACGCATGAACATTACCACTTCCAACGGCTTTACATCCGTTCCCGTAGCAACCAATGTACAAGTCACAGCTATACGGAAATCCTTGTCATTGCGAAATTGGCGTATCAGTTCGTTGCTGTCACCTGCCGAATAAGTGATTTTCTGAACGAACCGGTCATCAGTCCGTCCAAACACTTCTTTGGCTATTTGTACGATATTGGTGGCATGTGCTTCATTGAGAGCAAAAATCAAGGTTTTAGGAAGATAATCCATGTTCGGCTCACGCTGTGGGTCATTAAAGAGTTCTGTATAAACCACATCCCTATAAGTCGAAAGAATCAACTTTATCTGTGCCGGATTGATGATACTTCGATTAAGTTCCTTATTTGTATAAGTTTTGGTTTCCTTACTGCTTACAGTCTTAACTTCACCCGTATATCTTGTTTCTTCTTTAAATTTCTCGCCCTCTAATATAGCACCACCTGTTTCCGTGACCTGTGTTTTTATTCTATACACCCGACAATCCACATTTACTCCGTCAACGATACTTTTCTCCAATGTATAGTTGACAATGCGATTGTTATTGAAAAATGCCATTGTTTCGGGAATTGGTGTCGCGGTCAAACCGACCAATCTTGCCGTATCGAAATACTCCAGCACCTTGCGCCAGTTTCCATAAATGGAGCGATGGCATTCGTCTACGATAATCATATCAAAGTAGTCATGTGGCAGATTTGGATTAGGCGGCAACTCTACTTCTTCTGTAGGTTCATTTTCGTCATCATCTTCATTATCCTCAATTGCGTCCCCTTTCAGGAATGAGAACAGTCGTTGAATTGTAGAGATAATCACATTGCTATCAGAAGGAATAGAAGATGACCGAAGACGATTAACTGTAAAGATAGTGCTGAAAGCTTCTCCGTTTTCAGTCAAACGGAAAGTACCAAACTCTCCTTCTGCTTGTTTGCCAAGATTGTTTCTGTCAACGAGAAACAATACTCTGCGCATTGGTGTATAAGAAAGCATCCGGTAAGCAGCGAGACAAGCCGTATATGTTTTACCTGCACCGGTGGCAAGAACCATCAATGCCCGATTTTGCCCGGCACGGAAACTATTTTCCAACTCTGTTATAGCTTCGTATTGGCAATCACGCAAGCCTTTCTTACGCAAAGTAGGAAGTCCGGCAAAATAATCATTTATCCCTAACTTTTTAACTAATTCGTGAGGTGTCGGGATAGTCATTATTTGTTTGAAATAATGGTCTTGTTCTCGGAAATCACAAAAGTATAATTCCTTTCCGTTGGATGTGAATATAAATGGCAGTGGCTTTTGATATGTCTGATATATATTAGGTACGCTTCTAGCATATAAGGCTGCTTGTTCGCATACTTTAGAAGAAAAAGCATCTGTTTCTTCGCGTTTGGCTTCAAGTACACCAACAGCCTTTCCGTTTATGAAAAGAAAATAATCTGCTTCGAGATTACTTTTTAGTAGCCCTTCCCTTATAGCGACAGCTGTACTAGTCGGTTCATACTCATCCCTATTGATAACTTCCCAACCAGCATCGATAAACCACTGATCTATTTTTTGTCTCGCTTTTTCTTCAGGAGTCATGTTCTTGATATTGTATATTATCGGAAGTGTAGTAGCATATCAACAATAGATTCTAAATGAATCTAAAGCAACTCACTATTGTAACCTCTCTTTTTTATCAGTTATTAAATCTTTTAAATCAACTTGTAATATCTCCGCAATCTGTTGCAAGGTCTCCAAATTAGGCTGAATCCGATTACAGGCATAGGCATTGACCATACTGAAACTCTTATCTAGCTGTTTAGCTAACCACGTTTGAGAAATACCTTTTTCGGATAAAACAGTCTTTATTCTATTCAGTTTCATTCTTAAATGCAATTTTATTGTGCAAATATAGTGAATTATACTTGATATTTTTATATATTTGCTACTGAATTAATTTAGGAATAACGATATGGTAGAAAATAAACAATCAAACATAAAAGCCATTCTGGACACCGATCTGGAAAAATTACTAAAAGAAACGAAGCAGTACAATGCTTTTGTTGATGGTGAGTTACAATGTGCATATTGCGGAACAACAATTACTATTGATAATTTAAGTATAATTCTTCCAATAATAAAAGAAGGACACACGACTTTAAATTTTTGTTGCGACGATGCTGTTTGTTTAGCTAAATTTAGAAAGGACCATGAATGATATTGAACAGTTTGTAAATAAATTTGGATTAACTCCATTTTGGTCTGTTGTTATTATTTTGCTTATTATTTGCATATGGCAATATGATAAAGTTAGAGTTATTGTGACAGATATATATTGTATTGCAGCAAAAACTATCGGTTGGCTCAAACGAGAAGCAACAAAAAGAAAACTCGAAGAAATATGTAATAAAGGTTTTACTTCAATTTCACAGGAAATATCTGAATTGAATCTTCCAAATTTAAAAATAAATTGGATTGCAAAAGGCACGCAAGATATAACATTGAAGGACAATGAGGCTATTGTGTTTTTGAGATTCAATCCAGATAACACACAAAATATAATAAACGCAACATCGGCATATGTTAAAAAAACACTTTTGCCGATACCTAAAACATATATGTCTCCTCAGGTACGAGATGCGATTGACTATACTGTTATCAGAAAATGTCTGTTAGAAATACCCGAATATCGCCTTGCCGTAAACGATTTTATTAAAAATAGCCAAGATATTTGTATAGAGAATCAATCTATAATTGATAAAGTATGTAATATAGATGATGCTGGCTTGATGTCAAGAATACTATTTCGCGAGTATTTTGAATGGGGTAATCGAATTGCCGGACGAAATATAGATAATAAGTACCAAAAAGAAGCATCAGAATTTTTAGATTTCTTATATGACATCACGGCTCGCGGATATGATGACAATACAAGGCTTCAGTACATTTCTGAGAACATAAAAGTTGGTGTTTTGTTAGTAGCAAAATTAGACACCTTTTCAGCACAAGGCGAAACGCCCTACGTAAGACGTATAAAAGAAGGATTTGCTAAAGGCATTAGAACCTTTTATCTTTTAGCCAGAAATGAAAAATTGGATATCGTTGAAGATGTATATGGTAAACTTATACAGACTGGGAATTACAATCTACTAAATGGACCTAAAGCATATAAAGATGCTCAAGGACGCGAAAATATTTGTTATTGCATTGAAATTAACAGCGAGGGAAATATGGCCCAAACGTTTAATCGTCTTTCTGATGCAATGGACAAAAACGCCAAACTTGAAGCTGTTGTTCATTCTGTATATGCGGATAAAATACTATGTCTAATTAACGATATAAAAATTATTATTCCTTATAATAAAATAACAGATGTGCCGAATTTGAAGTTACACTATTACTTTCAGGTAGGTATGTCAATTGAATTTATTCCCGAGGAATATGACAAGCATGGAAATGTTTTAGGTAGTTTGCTTCAGACAAATAGTAATCCACAAAGAATGATGGATAATAAATTCTGTGTAGGAAAAGAAGTTGAAGCTATTGTTGAACAAGCACTTGATGATTGTCTATTTTTAAGAATAAAAGATTCTGATATTAAGGCTGTTGCTTTAAGAAAAGATATAACTTATAGTCATTATATTTTTTTACACCAGCAATTCCCAGTAGGGAATGAATATTTGTTTAGGATTATCGAAATAGATTACATTTCTAATAGATTATATCTTCAATTAGCGAATCTATGTGATCCGTGGGAAAATTTAAAATATTCAGAAGGTCAAAAACTTATTTGTACTGTATACCAAAAAAAAGAAAGTTGTGTAATTACTGAGATAGAAGAGGGAGTAAAGGCTATTCTTCCTTTTACTGAAACAACTTGGTTCACACCTGAACCATCTCAAATAAAAAAATTAAAAAATAATGTAGAATTTGAATGCAGGATAAAAAGCATTAATCAAGACCGCCGTTTAGTTATATTGACAACAAAATCAACAGAATCTCCATATTTAAATTATTATAAAAGAATAGAGGCGGATAAATATATTGTTGATGCACAAGTTATTGCCTCTGATGCAAAGGGGTTGGTTTGCCTTGCGGATGAAAAATACCGTATTTTTATTCCGCAAAGCGAAACTCATATTGGAGTAAACAAATATAAGTGTAAGATTAAAGATCTAATTAAGGTACATATTAAAGATATTAGTAATGATAAACGATCCTTTATAGGTTCTCTAAAACCATTCATAAAACACCCTATGCAATGGTTTGCTGATAACTACGCACCAGGTATTGCTCTATCCAATTTGACAATAAATACGATTAATGAAAAAAGTGTGCTATTTAATATTCATCGAAATAATAAACAATATTGTTTAGGATTATTACCTATTGGAGAGGTTACCAATTTGTGTCATATAGAGTCAATAGAGCGAATATATAAAGATGGGATAAAATTTCCACTGATAATCACAGAAATTGACATGGAACGCTGTATTGTAAAACTTAGCTTGAAAAAGTTATTAGCAAATAATAAAGATAAGGTTAAATTGCTCGATTATTATACAAGGTACTCTGCGTATATTATAGGAAAACGTGATAATGATTGCATTATAATTGTTGATAAAATTTGGATAGAAGGTATTTTGATTGAATCAAAAAATTGTAAAATTGGTAACAAAGTGTCTGTGAGGGCTATTTCTTTGGGGGAAATTCCTGAGTTTAGCGTGGATTTAAAATAGATGTAGACAAAACAGTTTGTTTGTCCACCATTTCCTTCCACCGCCTTAGCCCGTCTCAGACGGTGCGGTTTGTTTGTGCAAATTTTATAGATTATTACATAATATACTGATAATCAGAATAGATAAATTTCTTTAACGAAGATGAATACTAACAGCCTATAGATAGGTTAAAACTGAATATCAACGCGATGAACAATGAGAATTTGTTTGTCGCGTTGGTGTTTTATAGTCTGTGATAATGTGGTTTGTTTGTCTAAAAGACATTACCTTTGCTTCTCCTCAGGAATACTAACAACGGGAGGAAGAAGCGTATTGTAAGACCGAAAAGATTATATTCGCTTGGCAAACTTACCAAAGAGGCAAAGCAGGCAGAGAAAGCTGTCAAGGGGCTTCAAACAATGATACAGAATTTGGAGGCTCAGATTTATAACTATCAAGCACAACTTGAAGAAACTGATAAGTCTTTGGCTTCCGGCAAATTGAGCTCAGAGAATACGAGTCACGAAAGTCCGAGATACTGAAACAGATTTCTGAATATCAGTCCAAACTTGAAGATAAATCCGATAAACTTCATGCGAAAGAACAGGAATTGGAACAACTGACTAAAGATGCCACCAATGCTCGTTCAGTTATCCAGCCATTCCGTAATTACAAAGTGGATTTTACGGCACCACAAATCACAGAGAAACCGACTATGTTCGGTACGGACAAATGGTTAGAACGTCAGAATAAGCATATTTCAAATCAATTTACTGCAATTGTCCGTAAGATTGAATCCTTATATATGAAAGAAGCAGCTCGTCAAGTAGAAACTGCTCAACGAAACGTACTGACTGATTATGGTGAACTTCTCCAACTGCGCAGGGATGTCAAAATATTGGCTGAAAATTACGATGACTTGAAGTCTACATTTGAAACAATGCTTGACCAAATGGCAAATCCCTCCATTCGCTCAAAGGTATTCGCTATTGCCGATGCCCTTATAGGCGGAACACCTGTTTCCGTTTCCTCCGATGGCGGAGGCGGTGGCAACTCAGATTCCGACCTTCGCTGGGACGGAAGAAAGTCGGATGAGGAGAAAGAGGCGTATAGGAGGAGGTGTCTGATGTTTGCGGTAGTAACAGTATGTAAGCAGCAAACGAAAAGTTATCGAAGGAGATAATTATAATTCGCCAAATTACCAAGCAAAAATAGGCCAAATCACCAAATATATTTCGTCCAAATTTCCAAATTTGTATTGCAATTTATATGATTCATAAACTATTTCCCTCTCTTTGCAAAAACTATGTATCTATGGAATATAAAAGTCGAATAGCGGATAAATTATTGCGTGATAAGTTAGAGGCAATGGGGGCTGTTTTAATTGAAGGGCAAAGGCTTGTGGCAAGACAACTACGGCTGAACAACAAGCTAAAAGCATCATCTATATGGACGATCCGGTAAAGCAAGAACAGTATAAACAGATGGTGCTAAAACATTAACTGCACTTACCGATATTATTGACACCTCCCGAATGAAGGCACCTGCATTTTGTATGGTACTAACTGGTGTAGGAGACTTTGCCTATAGACGGACTGATGGAATCTATGTTGTTCCTGTTGGATGTTTGAAAGATTGATTATGGGTAAAAGCGGTTATAGGAATAACAATTTTATCAATATGCCAACCTTTTTTAAGAACTTATATTATATGGTTTGTTTATTTTAAATATGTTATCTTTGTGCCATAAAAAATTTAGCTATGAAACAGAACATAAAAAAAAAACTTACTTCACTTCTATTTATTATCTGTGCCGTATCAGTTATGGCTCAGAACAATGAAAACTGCTTTGGGATAATTGCCGGCCGTGCTGCAACAGTAAACGGAGAGGTCCTTATGGGACACAACGAGGATGATGCAGGAGAGCAGATGCTCAATATTTATATTGTAAAGAACAATGCAGAGCTGGGAACCGCAAAATATATATGGGCCGAATTTCCAAGGATGGAGCAAGCCGATGCACTTATGAACGAACATGGAGTATGTGTTGCATCGGACGGTTGCTCATCAAAAGAGGATATAGAAGACTTTACCAACGGGGGCATTCTATATGATGTCCGCATTAATATAGCAAAATACGCCACTTCAGCACGTCATGCAGCAGAATTGATTGGAGAGATGGTTGTTAAATATGGCTACCGTGGAAGCGGCCGCACATATTTGATAGCAGATCCTACAGAAGGATGGATTGTATCTGTTGTAAAGGGACGCCATTGGGTAGCACAGCGCGTACCAGACGACAAAGTAATGATAATTCCAAACTATTACGTTATAGACAAGGTAGATCTCTCAGATAAGAACAACTTCCTTGGAAGCCCAGACCTAATTGATTATGCAATAAAAAGAGGGTGGTATAATCCCGACAAAGATGGAGAATTTTCATTCAGAAAAGCCTATGCATCCCCAAAAACCATTGCTTCAAAACATAATATCAATCGTCACCGTCAAGCACTCAACTACATCAATGGCGGCAAGTACAACTACTCATGGGAAACAGTAGAAGCTATGGTAACACCAGCAAAAAAAGTGGATATCAACGACCTCAAAGCCATTCTTTCAACCCATACTAAAACAAAAAAAGATGGCACACATCCAGGTTTGATATGCAATGACAGAACCATACTATGTACCATTTTTCAACTCCGCAACGATCTACCACGCCAAATAGGTTGCATTATGTGGGCCGCTGCAGGTCACCCTTGCACAGAAGCATTTATACCATGGTATCTTGGCATGAGCGAATCTCCTGCAGGCTGGTGTCGCTTCAATACCCCTTCAGAAGCATACAACAAGCATCTTACCGACACCAAAGACATGCGTATCAATTATCCCGATGGGAACTACTGGAAATGTATTGATCACTGGAATACCATATCGGCAGACTACGCCAATAATATAGACAAATGTAAAAAAGAGATAAAAAAATTCCAGAAAGAGATAGACAATAGCCAGGCTTCATTTGAGAAAAAACTTCTTAAAAAGAACTCTGTAGAGTATTGGGAAAATATGATGAACAGCTATACTGCCAAATGGTATAGTAAATACTTTAAAACACTATAATTAACCAGTATAGAGGATAAATATTTAATAACACCTACAAAGAGAGAATAATAAAAGAGATAGACAATTACAGATAAGCCCCCTATAAAGAATGAGAATCATTATTGCCGGAGCAGGTGAAGTTGGAAGCCACCTTGCAAAAATGTTGAGTACAGGAGCCAATGACCTTACAATCATTGACGCAGATGAGAACAGATTAAACAAGCTGTCCGAGTCTGCAGACGTCATTACGGTTGTGGGAGACCCCACATCAATAGCTGTTTTGGAGAGAGCCGGAGTGACGGCCGCAGATCTCTTTATTGCAGTAAGCCCTGCCAAGGCACAGGATGTTAATATTATAAGCGCGCTGCTTGCCAAGAAGCTTGGGGCAAAGAAGGTTACTGCCCGGGTAAATAATGACGAGTACATGAAGTATGAGAACAAGCTGCTCTTTACAGAGATGGGCATAGACCTGCTCTTCTATCCGGAAAAGATTGCCTCATACGAAATCATAGACCTGCTCAAACAGACAGGTACAACAGAGTTCATGGAGTTTTCCCGCGGAGCACTCCAGATGGTTGTTGTAAGATTGGACGACGGTGCTCCGCTTATAAACAAAACAGAAAAAGATATCTGCACCGAAGAGCATAAGGATATGTTTAAGCCGGTAGCAATAGCAAGAAACGGAAACACCATAATTCCGGATTCGGAAACAAAATTCATGGAAAACGACCAGCTCTTTCTCATCTGCACAAGAGACGGAGTGAGAGAGGCGCTTAAAATATCCGGCAAACATGAGATTGAAATAAAAAGCATAATGATAGTTGGCGGCGGCAGGATAGGTGAAATGTTAGCAAAAAAGATGCAGAACGTTGCGGATACCATTAAGATAATAGAACAACGGCCGGAAAGGTGCGAATACCTTGCAGACACACTATCCAAATGCCTTATTATAAACGGAGACGGCAGAAATTCAGACCTACTTATCGAGGAGGGAATAAAGGACTTTGATGCCTTTGTAGCTGTAACAAGCAACTCCGAGATTAACATACTTTCAAGCGTTGCCGCAAAAAAGATGGGAGTTCAAAAGACCATTGCAGAGGTTGAGAACCTTGAGTACATTAAGTTGGCAGAGGGGATGGGGGTGGATGCCGTCATAAACAAAAAATTAGCCACAGCAGGCAGAATATTCCGCTTCACTCTAAGCAATAAGGTACGTTCAATAAAATGTCTCAATGGTTCTGATGCTGAGATTCTTGAGTTTATTGTTAGTCCCGACAGCGACATAACAAAAGCCCCTCTCGGACTGCTAAAATTCCCCAAAGAGGCCATTATAGGGGGAATAACCAGAGGAGAAGAGGGGATAATAGTACATGCAGACACAATGGTAAGATCGTACGACAAAGTAGTTGTCTTTGCCCTCCCTCAAGTATTAAGCAGAGTAAACAGATTCTTTATATAATACAGATAAACAGATAACAATCTACTCTTTAAAACCATCTGCAACAGCTCTTTTTTCCATCCTCTCAATTCTTACATCAAGTTGAGGATGAGTAGACAATAACTGCTGCAAGCCTGTAGACCGTTTAGAACCGGCCTTAGCCTCCAATTCCTTAAGTTTCTTAAACGACTTGGCCATGGCCAACGGATTCTTTCCATGGTTCTTCAAAAAAGCATACCCATAATCATCCGCCTCAAACTCCTGTTTCTGCGAAAATTGAGAATTCATAACAGCCTCACCCAACTGTCCTATAACAGAATCCGAAACAGCAGCTGCCACATCTCCCGTAGATGCTATCCCCTCACGCAACGCCGCATTAAGAATAGCTTTTTTATACGCATTCTTCGTATGCTTCTTCATAACATGCCCTATCTCATGACCAATCACCCCAAGAACCTCATCATCCGTCATAATATCCATTAGCCCGGTATAAACCCTCACACTACCATCAGCACATGCAAAAGCATTCACATCATTAGTCCTGTACACCTTTATATTTATACCATCCTTATTATTAAAACCTCCGGCAATCCTCTCCATCCGCTTAGTATAAGCATCATTAGGCCCACAAACCGTATTACTACTATCCGATTTATGAATAAACTCCTTAACATAACCTTTAACCATATCATCCGAAACTGTAAACGCCTGTAATGCAGTAACACCAGCAGTTAATGCCCTAGACTCATTAACCGTTCCACAAGAAGAAACACCTATAGCCAACATAACCAAACAGAAAAAAGCAGTAAAATTGTAAATCAGTTGTTTCATATTACCAAGATTTTTAACATAACTAAAAATTAACATTCCCATACAAGGCCCATTAGGATAACTACATAGAAGATTAATTTCACAAAAATAAAAAGCATTTTCCATTATTAAGCAGACAAGTACGCAAATTTTTCATTTATATGGCACAAATGAGTTTTAATATATTATATTTGTCACTTCTTTTACAAAAGATTGTAATTTAATTTTGTTATTATAATTAATACTAATAAAGAGATGATTAAATATAAATTCTCCACGTCAGGCAAAACAAGAATGGAGCACGACCTTATTGGAGATAAAGCAGTTCCACAGGAGGCCCTTTTTGGAGTTCAGACACTAAGAGCCATTGAAAATTTCAACATCAGCAACAATAAACTTTCAGACTATCCTGAGTTTATAAAGGGATTTGGTATAACCAAAAAAGGCGCCATCCTTGCAAACTACGAACTAGGTTTGGTATCTGCAGAGATTAAAGATGCTATTGTAAAGGCTTGCGATGAACTCATGGAGGGAAAACATGCAGAGCATTTTCCTATAGATATGATTCAGGGCGGTGCCGGTACAAGTGCAAACATGAACGCCAACGAGGTTATAGCAAACCTTGCATTGGAGTTCCTTGGCAAAGAGCATGGAGACTACAAAGTAGTTCACCCTAACGACCATGTAAATATGGCACAGTCTACCAACGACGCATACCCTACAGCTATGCACCTTGGCGTTTATATGGATCACCTTGAATTTATGAGTGCCCTTGATCTTTTGATCAAATCCTTTGAGAAGAAGGCAAAAGAGTTTGCAAAGATTATAAAGATGGGTAGAACCCAGTTGCAGGATGCCGTTCCTATGACACTCGGACAGAGCTTTGGGGCATTTGCAAACGCATTGAAACATGAGGCTAAACGTGTTGATGCAGCAGCCAAAGAGTTGCTCACAATTAACATGGGTGCTACAGCTATAGGTACAGGTATTACAGCCGAGCCGGGTTATGCAGAGGCTTGCACAAAATATATTAAGGAGATTACAGGTTGGGACATTAAACTTGCCAAAGACTTGGTTGAGGCTACTCACGACACATCGAGCATGGTTTCCTACTCCTCTGCACTTAAATCTCTTGCAATAAGATTGTCAAAGATCTGCAACGATTTAAGACTTCTTTCATCTGGTCCGAGAACAGGTCTCAGCGAGATTAACCTACCTCCTAAACAGCCTGGATCATCAATTATGCCGGGTAAGGTAAACCCTGTTATCCCTGAGGTTGTAAACCAGATCTGCTTTAAAGTAATAGGTAATGACACTACCATTGCTTTCGCTTCTGAGGCTGCACAGCTGGAGCTTAACGTAATGGAGCCGGTATTGGTTGAGAGCCTTGTAGAGAGCGCAAAATGGCTTACTGCAGGTTTCAACGCCCTTAGAGTTGAATGTGTTGATGGTATTACAGCAAATGCAGACAGATGCCGCAAGATGGTTGAGAACAGCATTGGTATAGTTACAGCTCTTAAACCTTATATAGGGTACGCAAACTGTACAGCAGTTGCCAAAGAGGCTCTTGCAACAGGCGGAAGCGTTTATGATTTGGTTTTGGAGAAGAAACTTCTTACCAAGAAGCAGTTGGATTTAATTTTGGATCCTGCACATATGATTAAGCCTACCAAAATAACCTTGTAGTAATAAGTTGCATAAAAAGGTAATTTCTGCATTACGCTCACTTTTTAAATCCTCACGTACCTTAAGTACGCTCCGGTGTTAAAAAGTTCGCAAGCCTTGAAATTCCTCTTTTTATACAACTTCTTGTATACTTGATTATAAAAAAAGGGGGGTGACTATTATTTTTAGTCATTCCCTATTTTTGTACCTTTGTCATCTATTGTACACATTATATCATAAAAAGTAGATCAGACATGGCAAGCTATCTCCAGGCGGATAACCTTACAAAATCATACGGGCCAAGAGTTTTGTTCAAAAACTTGAGCTTTAACATAAACGAGGGTGATAAGATTGCCCTTATTGCCCCAAACGGCACTGGAAAGACATCGTTGCTGAACATATTGGCCGGCAAAGATTCGTCAGACGGAGAAGGAAAAATCTCCTTTATGAAGGACATTAAAGTATCATTCCTTGAACAGGAGTCTCTCTTTCCGGAACAAAAGACCCTATTTGAGATAGTGCAAGACAGCGTAGACAATAGCAATATGGCTCACCATGTAGAGGAATACGAGATAAAGAAGGTCCTTACCTCACTAAAGCTGAACGATATGAAGAAAAGACCGTGTGAGTTGAGCGGTGGTGAGGCGAAAAGATTGGCAATTGCCTGTTCACTCATCTCAAAGCCGGATTTTTTAGTTATGGATGAGCCCACCAACCACTTGGACCTTGATATAATTGAATTTTTGGAGGAGTACCTTACCCGTTCCAAATGCACCCTATTTATGGTAACGCACGACCGTTACTTCTTAGACAGGGTATGCAACAAAATTATGGAGATGGCAGACGGCACACTTTACACCTATAACGGTAACTACTCCTACTTTTTGGAGAAAAGAGAGGAGAGGATGGAAAACCTCAAGGCCAATATAGACAGAGCCAGGAATCTCTACAGAACAGAATTAGACTGGATGCAAAGGATGCCATGTGCAAGAGGAACAAAAGCCAAATACAGAAAAGATGCCTTTCAGGAGATAAAGACACAGGCTTTCCAAAGGATTGAGGAGAAGAATCTCAATATAAATGTTAGGATGAGCAGGCTGGGCAGAAAGATAATAAACTGCAAGCATGTAGAATACAGATACAAAGACTGGCTTGGACTAAAAGATTTTACATACAACTTTGCTCAAGGCGAAAAGGTTGGAATTGTTGGTAATAATGGTATTGGAAAAACCACTTTCTTAAAATTATTAATTGGAGAGCTGACCCCAACTGCAGGAGAGATAGAGAGGGGGGAGACCCTTGTAACAGGATACTACAAACAGAGCGGAATGGAGTTCAATCCCAATGACACAGTAATAGACGCAGTACGGGAGATTGCAGAGGTAGTTACAATGTCAGACGGCAAGCAGGCTTCGGTGGCAACATTCCTCAACTATTTTCTGTTTCCGCCATCTACCCATTACACCAAGATTGAAAAATTGAGCGGTGGTGAGAGGAGAAGACTCTATCTCTGTACAGTTCTTATGAAGAACCCCAATTTTCTCATATTGGACGAACCTACCAATGATTTGGATATACTAACATTAAATGTTTTAGAGGAATACCTCATAAATTTTAAAGGCTCTGTCATAATTGTCTCTCACGACAGATACTTTATGGATAAGATAGCAGACCACCTCTTTATATTTGAGGGCAATGGTGTTGTTAAAGATTTTGTAGGGCAGTATTCGGGCTACAGGCAGTATATTAAGGATAAAGAGATAGAGAAACAACGTGCAGAGAGACAACAGAAAGAGGCAGAAGCACGCAAAGCTGCATTGGAGACACCCAGGCAGGTTGCAGGCAAGCCAAAAAATAGGCTTTCATATAAGGAACAACGCGAATATGAGGCCCTTGAAACCGAAATAGACAAATTGGAGAAAGAGAAAGCTGCCCTTGAAGCGGAACTCTCTTCCGGAACCCTAACCCCAGAGCAGCTAAATGAAAAATCTGTACGCATAGGACAAGTTATAACCCAATTAGACACCAAGTCTGAACGCTGGCTTGAACTTGCTGAATATGTATAAACCCTTTAGAAGCTGTTTTAAATATTAAACAGCTTCTTATTCCATAAGTTTCTTGTACTTAAATCGTTTTGGCTCAACATTGCCCAAACGCATTTTCTTGTTTTCCTCATATTCGGAGTATGAGCCCTCAAAGAAGTAGACCTTTGAATCCCCCTCAAACGCCAAGATATGAGTACATATTCTATCCAAGAACCACCTATCGTGTGATATTACAACAGCACATCCGGCAAAATTCTCAAGGCCCTCCTCAAGCGCACGTATGGTGTTTACATCAACATCGTTGGTAGGCTCGTCCAGCAGAAGGACATTCGCCCCCTCCTTTAATGTTAACGCAAGATGCAATCTGTTCCTTTCACCACCGCTGAGGATTCCGCACTTCTTCTCCTGATCTGCACCTGAGAAATTAAACCTCGAAACGTATGCCCTTGCATTTACCTCCTTATTTCCAAGTTTCACAAACTCGGAATTTTCCGCAATTACCTCATATACTGTTTTCTCCGGATCAATTGATTTATGCTGTTGGTCTACATACGCTATCTTTACCGTTTCACCAACCCTGAACTCCCCTTTGTTTGGTTTGTCGAGACCCATAATAAGACGGAAAAGAGTTGTCTTACCGGCACCATTAGGGCCAATCACACCAACAATGCCGGCAGGAGGCAACTTAAAGTTGAGGTCTTCAAAGAGAACCTTGTCTCCAAATGCCTTCTCAACATGATCTGCCTCTATTACATTTGTTCCTAACCTTGGGCCGTTAGGAATAAAAATCTCCAACTTCTCCTCTTTCTGCTTGCCATCCTCATTTAACATCTTTTCATATGCCCCCAAACGAGCCTTACTCTTTGCATGCCTTGCCTTTGGCGCCATCCTAACCCACTCCAACTCTCTCTCCAACGTCTTGCGACGTTTGCTCTCCTGTTTCTCCTCCTGCTCTAATCTGTGAGTCTTCTGATCCAACCAAGATGAGTAGTTACCCTTCCACGGGATCCCCTCTCCCCTATCCAATTCAAGAATCCAACCGGCAACATTATCCAAGAAATATCTGTCATGTGTTACAGCTATCACTGTACCTTTATACTGCTGCAGATGCGCTTCTAACCATTGGATACTCTCTGTATCCAAGTGGTTGGTAGGCTCATCCAACAGAAGGACATCGGGTTCTCTAAGTAACAATCTGCATAGTGCAACTCTTCTCCTTTCACCTCCCGAAAGATTCTTTACCAAAGCATCAGGCTCCGGACACATAAGGGCATCCATTGCACGCTCTAATTTAGAATCCAATTCCCATCCGTTCGCATGTTCTATTTTTTCTGTGAGTTCTCCCTGATACTCAATAAGTTTAGCCATCTCCTCATCGCTCATAGGCTCCATAAACTTATTATTTACTGCATCATACTCTTTCATTAAGTCTACAACCTCCTGCACACCCTCCTCTACAACCTCTCTCACAGTCTTGTTATCATCCAAATGCGGTTCCTGCTCCAAATAGCCCACAGTATAACCCGGAGCCCATACAACCTCCCCAACATACGACTTCTCCAATCCGGCTATAATCTTCATAAGTGTAGACTTACCGGAACCGTTGAGTCCTATAATACCAATCTTTGCGCCATAGAAAAACGATAGGTATATATCTTTAAGTATTGTTTTGTTATTGTGCGGCAGGATTTTCCCCACCCCGTTCATTGAAAAAATAATCTTTTCGTCTGCCATTTTTATAAATAGTATTTCTGTTTCTTGACTTTATCATCACAAAGATACTTATTTTTTAATGATTTATAAGCAGTCTCCTTTGTGTCGTAAAGCGCAATCAAGAAAGACCTTATGTCTTTGTATCCACATAAGGCAGACAGATTCTCTATCTGAATATCCGTACCGGATTCATCAAGAATCTCTGTTGCGTAGTCTAACCGATAGCTGTTTACATATTTACTGAATGAACAACCTGCAATGTTGTTTATGGCATTTGAAGCATAAGTTCTGTTTGTGCCGGCCCTACCGGCAAGTTTTTCCAAAGAAAAGCCCCTATCCAAGAAAGGTTTATCCTTCTTCATAACATCTTCTAACCTGTAAAAGACTATACTCAAAGTTGTATTATAGTTTTTGGGTCCCGACACATCACCCAATATCTTTAGGTATTTGCTCTCATCAGTAGAATCACTAAGTGTATTTCTATTGGCTGTAGCAGGCCTGCCGGTCTCCTGTCCTCTACTCTTAGAAAACCTGCTCTTTATCCACTTTATCATAACCAACCTCCTGTGTTTTAAGATCTGACATTATTTCGGAAGGAATTTTTGCCATGGCCATATTCTGTTGCCATCTATATGGGGTATAACCGCGCGTGTACCATTTAAACGCGTCTGAAAAAGCCGAAAATGACCTGAATCCCATATCTTCGCACAATAGCGTTACAGGCACATTATCCTCACTCATAATATGATAGCAAGCATCTTTTACCCTATAGAAATTCATAAACCTGTTAAAATTTATATTAAAGCAGGTATTGATTATAGAAGATGTGTACGACTTGTTTGAAAGCACCATAGATGCAATCTTCCTTATATCCATGCAAGCCTGTTTATGCGGCTTATCCCTATCGAACAGAATAAGTATTCTGTTAAGAAGTTCATAATCTATCTCTCGTTCACCGGCTAACCTAATACGGCGTACAGGTAAAACATCCCCATAAGTTGATACTACAGAACAACCATTGGGGTACGTGGTTAAGTCATTCATAATATCAATTTTAATTTAATCAAACTTACGAACAACCTAACCTAATCCGATTTTCGAATCGCAAATAAAACGTTGATATGGGGTAAAATCAAAATAAATACAGTATGTATACAGTTTTTTTACGGATAATATACAAACTATCGCTATTTTTTTATCTCATC
>UQWT01000028.1 GCA_900544815.1 uncultured Bacteroidales bacterium
TCCACTCTTGGGTATGTTGTTCTTTGGTAACTTAATCAAAGAGTCGGGCGTAACAAGAAGGCTTGCCGAGACTGCAAGAGGTCCGCTTATTGATGTTGTTACAATTCTTATTGGTATTACAGTTGGTTGTTCAACTCAGGCAGACAAATTCCTTCAGTGGAGTTCAATAAAGATCTTCATCCTTGGTGCCATCTCATTTGCAATTGCAACATTCGGTGGTGTCATCTTTGTTAAGATCTTCAACCTGTTCCTAAAAGAGGGCAACAAGATCAATCCGCTTATTGGTAATGCCGGTGTATCTGCAGTTCCCGATTCTGCTCGCGTATCTAACAATGTTGGATTGGAGTATGATAAAAAGAACTACCTGTTAATGCATGCTATGGGTCCTAACGTAGCAGGTGTAATTGGTAGTGCCGTTGCTGCCGGTATCCTTCTTGGATTCCTCTCATAACAGAATATCAACTATTCAATCTATATAGGAGGCTCGAAACAGATTCGAGCCTCCTTTTTTTTCTTCTCTCCCTCCCTACCTTCTTTACTTTCTATAAACATCTATATAACATATTTAAAAACAGTATTCCTCTCCGTGTCAATCAAGGTTGAAGCCAACGCCAAGGCCAACGCCAAAGCATCTCATCCATAATATGGCCCAATCTGTTCCATATTACTAAAAAAAGTCACATATTCATAATTGTATAAAATTTCTTTAAACAATCTGTAGGATTTGTTGTTCCGATTTTTTAACTTTGAGACGTTTTTTTTGGTAATGAAAAATAATAAATAAAAAGATATCTTTATGGAAAATAAATTGCAGGAACTCACAGACAAACTCTACAACGAGGGTCTGTCCAAGGGAAAGAAAGAGGCCGAGGAATTAAAGAAAAAAGCTCAGGAAACATCTGCTCAGATGATAGCAGATGCAAAAGCTAAGGCAGCCGAAATTATTGAAAATGCTACCAAAGAGTCTGAAGAACTTAAATCAAAAACAGAAAACGATGTTAAGATGGCGTTCTCACAGGCTTTTTCTTCTTTCAAACAACAGGTAGAGAATTCGGTTGTTGCCAAAGCTGTAAAGGTGGAAACATCCAATGCTCTAGGCGACAAGGAGTTTCTGCAGTCTATAATAAAAACAGTAATAGAGGCTTATAATCCAAACAATTCAGACTCAATGGAGCTGAACCTTATTCTGCCGGCAGCAAAACAGCAGGAGCTGGAGGATTTTGTCGGGAAGCAGATTGCAGGCATATCAAAAGCCCCTATAAATGTAAATTTTAGCAAAAAATTCCAAAACGGGTTTAAGATTGGCCCAAAGGATAACGGCTATATTGTAAGTTTTACAGATGAGGATTTCTACACACTTATAGGGGAATATCTTAGACCTAAAACCAAGAAAATTCTTTTTGGAGAGTAGTATATGAGGAATAATTACCATTATATCATAACGGGACTTCCTCAACTTGTCTTGGAAAACAGAAGCAAGACTGTAAGCTACGAGAAGATGCGCGACTCTATTTTAAGCAGCGCGTCCGATAGTGATAGAGCTTTGGTAAAATGGTTGGAGTTTGGGTCCGATGCAAAGAATCTGAGCACCCATTTTTACTACGCTTCGTTTAAATGCAAAAACAGGTTCATTAGAGACTATTTTAGAATGGATCTCCTTATAAGAAACTATAAGGTGGAATATATGTCTGCAAAATTGAACAGTGACGCATCCAAATACTGCATCTATCCCTCTAATTTCAGCAAATTGGAGAAGGATGCCCTCTTAGCGGAGGAGTTGGAGCCTATTTTTGCTACCAAAGATATTTTGAAAAAGGAGGAGATGCTCGATGATCTAAAATGGAGCAAACTTAATGAGATGGCTCCGTACGGAGAGTTCAGCATAGATGTTATTCTTGTTTTCCTCGCAAAACTTATGCTCATTGACAGATGGAACAAGTTGGATGCAGAAAAGGGGGCAAAATTGTTCAAGCAATTGGTTGACGAGGTTAAAGGGACATATAAAGCGTAACAGACAAGATAGTCTGTCTATGAATTAGATTTAGAAATTAAAAAAATATATAACATGAAAACCACAGGAAAAGTCATAGGTATCATTTCTAACCTTGTTACAGTTGAGGTTAATGGTCCGGTGGCGCAAAATGAAATCTGTTTCATTAAGACCGGAGATATCCGTCTTATGGCTGAGGTTATCAAGGTTGGAGGTAAGAATGCATACGTGCAGGTATATGAGAGTACTCGAGGTGTAAAGAACGGTTGTGATGTTGAGTTTGAGGGGTACATGTTGGAGGTTACTCTAGGGCCCGGTCTTCTTTCAAGCAACTACGACGGACTTCAGAATAACTTGGCTACAATGAAGGATGTATTCCTAAAAAGAGGCGAATACACAGCTCCGTTGGACAGCGAAAAACTATGGGAGTTCACCCCTATTGCCAAAGTAGGCGACAAGGTGATTGCTGCAGACTGGCTTGGAGAGGTAAAGGAGGGATGGCTGCCTCACAAAATCATGGTACCTTTTTCCTTTAAAGGGGAATACACAGTTAAAAGCATAAATAAGGCAGGCAAGTACAAAATAAATGACACCGTAGCGGTGCTTACAGATGAGGAGGGTGAGGATGTAAACGTTACAATGGTTCAGAAATGGCCTGTAAAGGTTGCCATTGGCGGATATGTGGAAAAACCTCGTCCATACAGGATTATGGAGACCTGCGTAAGATGTATAGACACTCTTAACCCTATTGCAGAGGGAGGTACAGGATTTATACCCGGCCCTTTCGGTTGCGGCAAAACCGTACTGCAGCACGCCATAGCAAAACAGGGTGAAGCAGATGTTATTATTATGGCGGCCTGCGGTGAGCGTGCCAATGAAGTTGTGGAGATCTTTACAGAGTTCCCTGAATTGGTTGATGCAAGAACAGGCAGAAAACTCATGGAGAGAACCACTATTATATGTAATACATCCAACATGCCTGTTGCAGCACGTGAGGCATCTGTCTACACAGCAATGACAATTGGTGAGTATTACAGGGCAATGGGACTAAAGGTCCTTCTTCTTGCAGACTCAACTTCACGTTGGGCACAGGCACTAAGGGAGATGTCTAACAGAATGGAAGAGCTTCCCGGTGCAGATGCATTCCCTGTGGATCTTCCTGCAATCATATCCAACTTCTATTCAAGAGCGGGTATTGTAAAACTTAACAACGGCTCAACCGGTTCTGTAACATTTATAGGAACGGTATCGCCTGCCGGCGGTAACCTCAAAGAGCCTGTTACAGAGTCTACAAAGAAGACCGCAAGATGTTTCTACGCACTTAATCAGGCTCGTGCAGACAGAAAACGTTACCCTGCAGTTGACCCTATTGATTCATATTCAAAATATCTTGAATATCCGGAGATCGTTGAATACTTGGACAAGAAGATGGGATCAGGCTGGGTAGACAAGGTTCAGAGTGCAAAGAATATAATCATAAGAGGAAAAGAGGCATACGAGCAGATTAACATCTTGGGAGATGACGGTGTGCCAATGGAATACCACTTAAGATATTGGAAGTCTGAACTTATAGACTTCATTATCCTTCAGCAGGATGCCTTTGACGCAATTGACGCTACCTGCCCTATGGAGAGACAGGAGTTTATGTTGGACAAGGTTCTTGAGATCTGCAACACCCCATTTGAGTTTGAAACATTTGAGGAGGTAGGCACATTCTTTAAATCTTTGGTAAACATAATGCGTCAGATGAACTACTCAGAGTTCAAGAGCGATAACTTTAACAAATACATTAACCAGTTGAACGAAACAATTGCCAAAAGGCAAAATGGTCTGGCAAGTTAATCTTAAACAGTGTTATGGCAAATAAAGCATTTCAAAGAATATATACAAAGTTGGAGGCAATTACAAAAGCCACGGTATCTCTTAAAGCAGAGGGTGTTTCCAACGACGAGCTTGCAACAGTAGACGGCAAACTCGCTCAGGTGGTTAAATTAAAGGGAGACTTGGTAACACTGCAGGTGTTTTCCGGTACAGAGGGTATCCCTACAAATGCAGAGGTGGTCTTTTTGGGTGAACCGCCTGCACTAAATGTGAGCGAAGAGCTTGCAGGACGTTTCTTCAACGCATACGGTCAACCTATAGACGGCGGTCCTGCCGTAGAGGGGGAGAAGAGATTCATTGGCGGCCCAAGCGTTAACCCATACAAAAGAAAACAGCCTTCGCAGCTGATTCCCACAGGTATTGCGGGTATAGACCTTAACAACACTATAGTTTCGGGGCAAAAGATTCCGTTCTTTGCCAACGCAGACCAGCCTTACAACCAGGTAATGGCAAATGTTGCACTTAGAGCGGATGTAGACAAGATTATCTTAGGAGGTATGGGACTTTCAAACGACGATTATCTCTACTTTAAGCAGATGTTTGAAAACGCCGGTGCACTTAACAAGATCATAAGCTTTGTAAACACTACAGAGCAGCCTCCTGTGGAGCGTCTGCTTATTCCGGATATGGCGCTTACTGCAGCAGAGTACTTTGCCGTTGACAAAAACGAGAAAGTGCTTGTACTTCTTACAGATATGACCCTGTATGCCGATGCGCTCTCAATTGTAAGTAACCGTATGGACCAGATTCCGTCTAAAGACTCAATGCCCGGCTCGCTTTACTCAGACTTGGCAAAGATCTACGAGAAGGCGGTGCAGCTTCCTGCCGGCGGTTCCATTACCATCATAGCCGTTACAACGCTTAACGACGGTGATATTACCCATGCTATTCCCGACAACACAGGTTATATTACAGAGGGACAGTTATTCTTAAGACACGATACCGATACCGGAAAGACTATCATAGACCCGTTCCGTTCACTTTCACGTCTTAAACAGCTTGTAATTGGAAAGCAGACAAGAGAGGATCACAGCCAGGTAATGAATACAGGCGTTCGTCTGTATGCCGATGCAGCCAATGCAAAGACAAAACTAGAAAACGGTTTTGATCTTAGCGATTACGACTTAAGGTGTTTGGACTATGCCAAAGATTACTCAACAAGACTGTTGTCCATTGATGTAAACATCCCTATCAACGAGATGTTGGATACAGCTTGGGAGTTGTTTGGCAAATATTTCAAGCCGGAAGAACTTGGTATTAAACAGAACCTTGTAGATAAATATTGGAAAAGTGCCAAATAATTAAACAGTTATGGCTATAAAATTTCAATTCAACAAAACCTCTCTCAATGAGCTCAACAAGCAATTGAAAGTGCGTACAAACGCGCTTCCAACGTTAAAGAACAAGGAGAGCGCCTTGAGGTTGGAGGTAAAGAAGGCAAAGCAACGCAGCGAGTCGTTAGTAAAAGAATTAGACGGCAAGCTGAAAGCATACGCCTATATAGCTGCACTGTGGAATGAATTTGAGCCTGGTCTTATACGAGTAAAAGATGTAAAACTCAGAACTGAGAAGATAGCCGGTGTAAAGGTTCCGGCATTGGATGGTGTTGAGTATGATGTAAAGGGGTTTGATATATTCAAAAAACCGCTTTGGTATACAGACGGTGTTGAGATATTAAAGAGCCTTGCACAGATAGGCATCGAATCTGAGATATATCTCCAAAAGATGCATCTTTTAGATTTCTCCCGTAAAAAGACAACACAGAAAGTAAACCTTTACGAAAAGGTTCAAATTCCAGGTTATCAGGAGGCTATAAGAAAAATTAAACGATACATGGAAGATGAGGAGAACCTCTCCAAAGCCTCGCAGAAGATTGTTAAGACCAGACATGCTGCAGAGGAGGAAGAGGAGGAGATGTTACAGAAAAAGGAGGTAAATCATGATTAAGAAGATGACAAAATACACCTTTGTACTCTTCCATAGGGATGTTGAAGGTTTTCTCTCAGGTTTGCAGGACCTGGGGGTTGTTGATATTACACGAAGCAAGAGGAGCGTTGATACAGTTTCCAAGGAGAAGTTTGACGAGATTGAGAAATGCCGTAGGCTTGCTTCCAAACTTGAATCGGTGCATAACAATATCATTGAGGAGTTTGAGAAAGGCAAAAAAACCTATGCCGCACCATCCTCGCTTGATATTGACGGTAATATTATCTCTGCCGCAACCGGCAATAAAGAGGTTGTAGAGGTTATCTCTCTAAAATTAGGGGCATTGGACAGTCTTAAGATTGCACTGAAAAATGCTGCATCGGCTTTGGCTGAGTCCAAACCTTGGGGTGAATTCGACCACTCAAATATTGCAAGGATAAATGAGCTTGGTCTAGCCTGCAATTTCTATACTGTTTCAAACAAACGGTACAGTGCAGAATGGGAGAAGAATTTTGCAATTCAGGTACTTAACGAGGAGAACAACAATATATATTTTGTTGTTGTGGGAGACAATAAGGGGTTTCCTGTTTCTCCCGTCAAATTCCCTGCAAAAGCTGCATCAGTTATAGAATCCGAGATAGCATCAATTGAATCCGATATAGACAAGACAAAGACCGAAATTCTGTTTTTGAACAGTCTGAAGGAGAAGATAGATTCATATCGTGCAGAACTGTTCTCCAATTTGGATGTCTACCTTGCAAAGCACGGCTCTAAAAAGGAGGCAGAGGAGACGATAGTCGTTTTTGAAGGATTTGCTCCAACCGAGATAGACGATAAGGTTGCATCTTTCCTAAAAGACAACAGCGTGTACTATTTCTCAGATGCCGCAAAGAAAGAGGACAACCCTCCTATTCAGTTAAAGAACAACTTTTTTGCAAAGTTATACGAACCTATTGGAGAGCTGTATATGCTACCAACATATGGAGAGCTGGATTTAACGCTCTTCTTTGCTCCGTTCTATATGCTCTTTTTTGGTTTATGTCTTGGAGACATGGGATACGGGCTTGTGCTTGTTCTTGCAGGTCTGTATGTCAACTTTAGAATGAAAGAGTATGCAAACTACGGCAAATTGGTTGCCTGGTTAGGGTTTGGCTCAATAATAATGCCTGCCCTTAACGGAACATTCTTTGGAGCCAAGATATATGACCTGTTCCCTGCTTTTGGGGATCTGCGCAACGTACTCTTTGATGATATGAAGATGTTCTGGTTTGCAATTATATTTGGTATAGTACAGATAGTATTTGCAAGAATATTAAATGCAATATACAGGATGAAACATGAGGGCTTTACGGCCGGCCTAAGCAATATAGGGTGGGCCATTCTCATAACATGGATCTCATTTTGGTATTATTATAACCAGATTGGAGCAGCCATGCCGGCATGGGCAGGGCTATTTGTATGGGTAGGTTTAGCACTTATATTGCTATTCTCATCAGACAGTAAAAACATTGCTGTTAGAATCTTTAAAGGGACAACATCTCTGTATGATATTACAGGAGTGTTTGGAGATACACTATCTTATATACGTCTGTTCGGACTTGGAACAGCGGGCGGTATTCTTGGATATGTTGTCAACTCCGTTGCAGTCCAGCTTGGAGGCATTCCATACCTTGGATGGTTCTTTATGATTCTTATGCTTGTAATAGGTCATTTGGCTGTACTGCTGCTTTCTTCGCTTGGAGCATTTGTACACCCAATGCGTCTTACCTTTGTAGAGTTCTACAAAAATGCAGGCTTTGAAGGTGGAGGAAGGGAGTATTCACCATTAAAACGCAACAAAAAATAAGAAATTTTAGAGTAGCCTATGCGGTTATAGGCTAAAGCAAAATATTTAAACAGAAAAATAAACTAAAACAATAAAAATTAAATTATTATGGAACAATTACCATTCTTTTTGGCCTACACCGGCCTTGCATTCATGTTGGCTCTGTCTTGTATAGGCAGTACATACGGAGTTACCATTGGCGGTAACGCTACCATTGGAGCACTAAAGAAAAACCCTGACATTTTTGGTAAATCTATGATTCTTTGCGCTCTTCCATCTACACAGGGTCTATACGGATTTGCCGGATTCTTCCTTATGTTGGGCAATCTTTCTGCAAGAACATCTCTATCTCTAAACGCTGCTCTTGCCGTTCTTACAGCAGGTTTGGCTTTAGGTATTGTTGGTTTCTTCTCTGCCACTAAACAGGCATCACTTGTTGCAAATGGTATCAACGAGATGAGCAACGGTAACGATGTATTTGGTAAAACACTGATTTTGGCGGTATTCCCTGAGTTGTATGCAATTTTAACATTTGCTGCAGCATTCTTGGCTTTGCCTGCATAAGTTTCAGCAACGCCAAAAGAACTAACAGAGGCGGCTCGCATGTCAATGGAGGCCGCCTCTACTGTTTATAGTCAGTTTATCAGCTTTAGCTTTAGCCAATTAAATTTTGACAGCCAATGTTAACGCCAATGCTTTTCTCTATACACAAAAGGCCAAAGTTAACGCCAAGGCTATATAAAAGATAATTTGTCGGGAAGATTATTCATAAATAATTTCTTACTATATTTGTGGTTCACTTTAACAAAGATTTGTTATGACACTAATCAAATCGATATCGGGAATAAGGGGAACTATAGGTGGTAATATTGGAGACGCACTTACCCCAATAGACATTGTTAAATTTACATCTGCATACGCAACAGAGCTTAGAAAGAGGCTTCCGGGCAAAGATCATTACAGGGTAGTTGTTGGAAGAGATGCAAGAATATCGGGCCAAATGGTTGAAAATCTTGTATGTGGAACACTGCTTGCATGCGGGATAGATGTAATAGATGCAGGGTTGGCCTCTACACCTACAACAGAGATGGCTGTAATTTTTGAGAAGGCAGACGGTGGAATTATTCTTACTGCATCACATAATCCAAAACAATGGAATGCTCTTAAATTACTCAACCAAAGAGGTGAGTTTCTAACGGCAAAAGAGGGTGAGACACTGCTTGAGACAGCAGAGGCAGAAGATTTTGGCTTTGCAGAGATAGACAAGATTGGAAAGATAGAGCATAAGGACTTTACAATGCAACATATAGATGCCGTATTGGCACATCCTCTCGTAGACAGAGATGCTATAAAAAAGGCTCACTTTAAAGTGGTTTTGGATGCAGTCAACTCAGTTGGCGGATGTACAATGCCCAAACTGTTAAAAGAGCTTGGTGTTGAGTGTATAGAGCTTAACTGCGCCCCTACCGGAGACTTTGCACATAACCCGGAGCCACTTCCTGCAAACCTCGTAGGGCTGTGCAACAAGGTGGTAGAGGAGAAAGCCGACCTTGGAATATCTGTAGACCCGGATGTGGACAGGCTTGCACTTATATGCGAAAACGGTAAACCGTTTGGTGAGGAGTATACTTTGGTTTCTGTTGCAGATTACGTACTTTCTCATAGAAAAGGTGATACAGTTTCAAATTTATCATCATCGAGGGCATTGAAAGATGTAACTGAGGCGCACGGAGGAAAGCACTTCTCTGCAGCTGTAGGCGAAGTTAATGTTACAACAAAGATGAGAGAGGTTGGAGCTGTCATTGGCGGAGAGGGAAACGGTGGTGTAATATTCCCGGACCTTCACTATGGAAGAGACGCATACATAGGTGTTGCACTGTTTCTAAGTAATTTGGCGCAAAAGGGGATTAAAACATCTGAGCTTAGGGCAACCTATCCTAACTACTTTATTTCAAAGAATAGAGTAGAGCTCGCCGACAAAACTCTCATAGAGAAAATCTTTGCAAAGATAAAAGAGCTTTACAAAGAGGAGAGGATTACAGATATAGACGGGGTAAAGATAGATTTTGATGCAAGCAGAAAGTGGGTTCAATTGAGAAAATCCAACACAGAGCCTATTATGAGAATCTACGCAGAGGCCCCTACCGAAAAGGAGGCAGATGACCTTGCACAGGAGATCATAACAAAAATTAACGATATTATAGCAAAATAGGGCAGCACCAAGATGTTTTCTTTTAGAACAACACCAATAGAACAGCAGGATGACCTTGTATTGTCGCATGGCAAACTCGGACTACTGTGCAATCAGTCTGCATGGCATGCAGATACCGGGGAGTATCTTTTTGACATACTTAAAAAAAGAGGTAATCTTAAAAGGATCTTCATGCCCGAACACGGCCTGTTTGCAGAGCAGCAGGATCAGGTAAAGATTGCAGATGGGAAAGGGGATCTGTACAGCAGATTTGCAGATGATGGGGCAGATATTGTCTCACTGTATGGCAATACAGAAGATTCACTAACGGCAGATATATCAAAACTTACAGATTTAGATGCGCTTATAGTTGAATTGCAAGATGTGGGGTGCAGATATTATACATATCCATCTACGCTCAACAATATATTCAAGGTACTAAAAGACAATGATATAAATCTTCATGTCTACATTATAGACCATGCAAATCCGGCAGGAAGACAAGTTGAAGGTACAATGCTCAGAGCCGGGTATCGTTCCTTTATTGGATTGGAGGGGATTGTCCACAGACATGGGCTGACATTTGGAGAGCTTGCCTACTATCTGTACAATGAGATGAATGCAAAGTTTCCACTGCATATAATCTCCTACAAAGCCTACCCATATATTCTGTTGCCATGGAGCATACCACCATCACCAAACTTCCCGGGGCTCTTTACCCCAATGCTTTACAGCGGGCAATGCCTTTGGGAAGGTACCAACGTAAGTGAAGGACGCGGAACCACCAGACCATTTGAACTGTTTGGTGCCCCTTTCATGAAACCGTTAGTCTCTAAAGGTAGAGAATACGGCGGTTGGAACCAGAAAGAGAGCCCACTTTACGACAAAGGTGCACTTGTAAGATATATGGCATTCATCCCAACATTCCACAAATACAAAGATGAATGCTGCTACGGCTTTCAGATACTGTTAAAACCAGATATGCAGTACAATGCATTGGCACATAATTTGCGCATTATGAGGTTCATCCATGACAACTGCAAAGAATTTACCTTTAGACCGGGCAGATACGAGGCCGGCAATGACAAAACGGCAATTGAACTGCTTTTGGGTGACAAGGACCTGTTTGATTATGTTAAAGGCGGTAACGGTGGTAATGCAGATGAACAGTGGCAGGAGATAAAGGAGCATATAAAGGTTGAGGAGCAGAAATGGATAAAAAAGGTTAGGAGATTCACTCTCTATGACGAACCTTTATTTAGAGTAAAATAGTGTAAACGAATTATTAACAATTAACAATTAACAAATAAAATAAAGTATGAACAATCCCGTTTTAAACGATAAAGTATTCAGACAGTCTGAGTCTGAGCGTGTTTCGTCTGCGGAAATGACGGTAAAAGGTACAATGACAAAAACATTGCTGTTGCTGCTTATGGTGGCGGCAGGTGCGGCATATTCATGGACAGTTTTCTATGAATCATTGAATCCCTCATCTGTTTCGGCATATATGTATGGAGGACTGTTTGGAGGATTCGTACTTGCAATGATAGTTTCATTTGTTCCAAAGACAGCTCCATATCTTACACCATTCTATGCTGCCGGAGAGGGACTTTTCCTTGGAGGTATATCTGCCATGTACAATGCAGCCTTTGCAGAGACAGCACCAAACATCATCTTTAACGCAGTAGCGCTCACGCTCCTTACTGCAGTTGTAATGTTTACAATATATAGAAAAGAGATTATCAAGGTCACCGACAAATTTAGGAAGGTTATCCTTATATCACTTACAACAATACTTATCTACTACATTGTATGCATGATCTTAAACCTATGTGGTGTAAACTTAGATATTCTACAGGGTGGAAACATATTGAGCATAGTAATAAGCGTTGTTATAGTTGGTGTTGCAGCATTTTCGCTATTACTTGATTTTGACTTCATTACAAAGGCATCACAGATGGGCGCCCCTAAATACATGGAGTGGTACGGGGCTTTTGGATTAGTTGTGACCCTTGTATGGTTGTATTTGGAGATTTTAAAACTATTAGCAAAATTCGCCAATCGCAATTAGGGAAAGTAAAGTACAATCAAACATACTCATGAAAATGGGATGGCCAATATTTCCGGTCATCCCATTTTAGTTTACTATCTATCTCTATACAGGTAGCCTCTATAATCCTCTATAAAATTTGAGTAGAATTTCTGTACTCTCCTGGAGTCATCCCGGTATTTTTCTTAAAATACTTTCCAAAAGCAGACGGGGTTGAGAAATTAAGATGATCTGCAATCTCCATAATGCTCTTGCTTGAGCATTTAAGCATGGATTTAGCCTCTGTAATAATAAATCTGTTAAGCCATTCCATTACAGTCGCACCACTGGATTCCTTTGCAACAGCAGAAAGGTATTTTGGCGATATACACAACTTTTCTGCGTAAAACTCTATATTCCTTTCTGTTAGATAGTTTTGAGAAGCTATGGTAATAAACCTTTTGAAAATATCATCTTTTCTGGTAAGCTTTTCAACAGCAACAACCTTCTCAGTATCAATCTTTTTAAAGATAGCCTGCTTTAATGTGCTCAAAAACAGTCTTAATGAATATGATACCATCTCTTTACTGGTACTCCCCTCCTCCTGGCTCAGCAAAAGATTAATTACACCTATAATCTGCTTTACCAATTCAGCTTCCGAACTGTTCAACACTATAAGCTGCGTAGATAAAACCTCCATCATTAATTTTACTGTTATCTGAGGTGAAAAGGTGTTGTCATCAAAAACCCCGGATTCAATCATAAATGCTGTAAACTCAACATCATCATCACCCTTCATAAATGTGATAGTACCAGGATGTATAAAGGCAACGCTGTTCTCTACTAATTTAAGCTCCTTAAAGTTAGAATACAGTGTAGCCGACCCCTTAGTACACACTGTTATCACAAGAGCGCGTGTCCTTATAGGAATCTTTAGGAACTCGTTTATTTTACCCTTTATCTGACTATCTCTTACAATTGTAAGTCCGTGCATGGCAGACAGATGCTTAACGTGCAAGTTTTTGATTACCTCATCTGCCGAGATAGAAAAATATTCCTGTTTTTTGTTCATCAAAATCAAATTATGACAACATTTCAAGATGTTGTCGGGAAGCAAAAATATTCAAACACAAGTCTACAAATTTATATAAAAAAGCATAATTTCACCCCATTAAGAAGGCAAACTTCAACTTTCATCCAATAAAAGCTGAAAAAGAGTCTACGTTTAGAAAAAAAAATATTACATTTGCAGCCAAATTGTTTAAACATAGAAATACGTATTTAATATGAAAAAAGGAATTCATCCCGAAAGCTATAGATTAGTTGCTTTCAAGGATATGTCAAATGATCAGGTTTTCATTACCCGTTCATGCGCAAACACCAAGGAGACAATAGAGATTGACGGTGTAACCTATCCGGTTGTCAAGCTTGAGATTTCAAACACATCTCACCCATTCTATACAGGTAAGATGAAACTTGTTGATACTGCCGGTAGAGTTGATAAGTTCTACAGCCGTTACAAAAGAAATAAATAGTCTTTTTTTTTGAGGTTTATAGGAGGTTGGTTAATCTGTTTAGCCAACCTTTTTTATTGGAATATAATTGTGCAGATTATTAATGTTTTAAACGATGTATGAGCAGGAGATAAAAAATACCATAATAAGACTTGCAAAGGAGTATAATAAGGCTGAGTACTTTAAGACAGATCCTATTATCTTCCCAAAACACTTTTACAGACTGTTTAAAGGGCAGGATAATATTGGTTTTGAGCCACAATTTCCCATTCCAAAAAATTATAGTGTATCTTTGCAAGACGTTGAGATAGCGGCTGTTATAGCTGCACATCTTGCATGGGGCAGAAGAGAGCTGATTGTAAGGGATATAACAAGGGCAATGGATGAGATGAAGTGGAGACCATACGAATATGTAATGAAAGGCAAATATAAAGATTGCAACGAGAGTCTTCACCGTACAATAAAGTGGTGTGAATTTGCACGAATATGCACAAATTTAAAAGAGTACTACACACATAGTAATACTCTTGAACCCTTAAGCCCTGACGAATTTAGAGTAATCATCTTTGATCAGCAGTACGACAAGAATGCAGCAAACAAAAAGATTCATATGCTCCGCAGGTGGATGGTAAGGAACGACGGCATAGTGGATATGGGGATATGGAAAAGCATCTCCCCATCTGAGCTGATTATTCCATTGGATGTTCACGTTCATCGCACGGCAATGTGGCTTGGGATAACAAAGCGCAAGTCTGCAGATATTACAACAGCACGTGAGATAACGGATTATTTAAAAACCATATTCCCCAAAGATCCTGTAATAGGGGATTTTGCGCTGTTTGCGTATGCCGCCTCAATGAAGAAAAGCGTTGGCATTGGCTGTCAAAATTTAATTGGCTAAAGCCAATACCAATACCTAAGCTAAAGCCCTATAAAGAAGATGAGTAATATATTTGAAATAAGTAGACAAGATGCAGAGAGGGTTCTTTCAGAGGCACTCTGCAACGGTGGCACATATGCAGACCTGTACTTTGAGCACACCATTACAAATGAATTGATGCTAAGAGACAACAAAATAAGTGCAGTAGCCTCCAACATAGACTTTGGCGTTGGTATACGTGTGCTAAAAGGTGAACGCACAGGATATGCCTACTCAGAGACTACAGATATGGAGAGTATGCTGCGGGCAGCAAAGACAGCGGCACAGATAGCAGATTCTCCTAACTTAAAGCACAAGGAGATAAAAATATCTAAAGAGGTTAAGACAAACAATCATTATCCACTCATTAAAGGGTGGGCCGACACAGATGTGACATACAAGATAAAATACCTCAACCATCTCAACGAGCAGATTCAGAAGAGAAGCATCTATGTGGAAAAAGCCAATGCAAGAATTGCAGATTCTATATCTGATATTCTGTTCTTCAACTCGCTCGGGGAGACATTTCACGATGTAAGGCCATTAGTCTCAATAAGCGCCGGAGCAGTAATGCTAAAAGCCGGGCGCAGGGAGAACGGCACTGTTTCGAGAAGCTTTAGATGCGGATTTGAACTTTTGAGCGAATCGCTCATGGACGAGATTGCAGATGAACTCATTGCAAGAACAGAGATACTGTTTGAAGCAACACGTCCCAAGGGGGGCATAATGCCTGTGGTGATGGGGGCAGGAGGCTCGGGAATACTGCTGCACGAAGCTGTAGGACACGCATTTGAAGCGGACTTTAACAGAAAAGGGGCATCTATCTTCTCAGACAAGATGGGGAAAAAAGTGTGCGACAGCAGTATAAACATAGTAGATGACGGCACACTCCTTGCAAACAGAGGCAGCTGCAATTGGGACGACGAAGGTATTCCGGGGCAGAAAACATATATGGTAAAAGACGGAATATTAAACTCCTACCTGCATGACCGCATAAGCGCACGCTATTACAAAGTAGCGCCAACCGGAAACGGCAGAAGGGAATCATTCAGATATATGCCAATTCCAAGAATGAGAGCAACATACATGGAGGCCGGCCCATATTGCAACGATGAGATCATAAAAAGTGTTAAAAGAGGAATTTATGTAGACAATTTCTCAAACGGGCAGGTTCAGATAGGTGCCGGAGATTTCACATTCTTTGTAAAAAGCGGATACCTAATAGAAGATGGAGCACTCACTGCACCAATAAAGGATATAAATATAATTGGCAACGGTCCGCAAGCTCTTGCAGATATAACCATGGTTGGCAACGACCCAAAAATGGAGAATGCCACATGGATCTGCGGAAAAGACCAGCTCTGCCCGGTTTCATGCGGAATGCCAACGGTAAAGGTAGGCCAACTTATGGTTGGAGGTATGTAAACAAAAAGACAGAACAATGAAACCTATTGAAAAATACAGCGATATTGCAAATATAGAGGAGAGAAAGGCTGCAGATTATGCCCTTGAAAAAGCAATAAAGGAGGGTGCAACACAATCACGTGTAATGCTGAATATGGGTGAACAGAGCAGTTTCAATGTCTTGGACGGAGAGCTGGATGTACTTCAAGGCTCTGCAGACCGTTCACTTTACATACAGATATACATAAACGGAAAATATGGCTCTTACTCCACCAATATATTCAAAAAGAGTTCATTAGACGCGTTTATAAAAAATGCTGTTGAAGCGACCAAGCTGTTGAGTGAAGATTATGCCTATACGCTTCCCGACAAATCTCTCTATTACAAAGGGTTTAACGGCTGTACAGTTGAAGAGGGACTTAAAAAGACAGATTTAGGACAGTTCGACCCAATGATATACAGCCTCTCCCCCGCTCAAAAGAGAGAGATAGCACTGGAAGTCTACAACAAAATGGATGAGGTATCATACAGGGGAAACAAGACAGGGGCTCTAATATCGGGTTCTGTTGAATACGCAGACTCTGTTGAATATTTCTATATGAAAGATTCACAGGGATTTAAAGGCGAATCTCTGCAGACCACATTCAATTTAACATCTGAAGTCTCTGTAAAAGGCAGAAACGGTGCACGTCCGGAAAGCTGGTGGTATGAAAGTACATTAACACTAAACGATTTTCTGAATAAAGTAAATTACAGAGATACAGGCGCAACGGCTCTCAAAAGGGCTCAAGCCAAATTGAATCCTAAAAAGATAAAGGGTGGCACATACTCTGTTGTAATAGACAGAACATGCTCATCGAGGGTAATAGCACCGGTGCTCAGTGCTTTGTCGGGAGCTAACTTACAACAGAAAAACTCATTTTTGCTCGATTGCCTTGGAAAGAGTGTCTTCTCGCCAAAGATGTCTCTTATAGACAGGCCATTGCTTAAAGGTATGAGCGGAAGCAGGTACTTTGACAGCGAAGGGGTAGCTACAGCCGATATGGATATTATATGTAGGGGAAGGGTAGAAAAATACTTTATAAACACATACTACTCAAAAAAACTTGGAATGCCGGCCGGGGTGGAGGGGGCTTCTGTTCCAATACTCACAGATGGAGGAGATATCGCAGACAGTAGCGAACTTATTAAATTGGTGGGCAGAGGGGTTTTCATTACAGGTTTTAACGGAGGTAACTGTAATCCGGGTACAGGGGATTTCTCTTTTGGTATAGAGGGGTTCTATTTTGAGAGTGGAGAGATAAAGTTTCCCGTAAAAGAGCTTAATATTACAGGAAATATCATATCTTTGTGGAATAATTTTATCGCAAGCGCCAATGATGCCCGCAAATGTACAAGATGGCAGGTTGGCTCTTTGGCCTTTGAAAATGTGAATATTTAAAGTTAACAGAAATGGAGAAAAGACCATCGCTCCTATTATCCATATTTCCGGTGATAATACTTGTACTTGTTTTAGTTGCCGGTGTAAATATGTTTGGAGATGATTTAACATCGGGTCCATCGCAGATAGCTCTCATAACAGCAGGCGTTATAGGCGCCGCCATTGGAATATTCTATCTTAAAGTTACGTGGGAAAAGATTGAGGAAAAGATGTCTGACAATCTGAGTAAAACCGGTTCAGCACTCTTCATATTGCTTATGATTGGCGCACTCACAGCCTCCTGGATTCAAAGCGGTGTTGTTCCGGCACTTATTTATTACGGGTTAGAACTCATAAATCCTACTGTTTTTCTGCTTGTTGTATTCCTATTTACAGCAATAATCTCTACAATGGCAGGAAGTTCATGGACAACCATAGGAACCATTGGTGTTGCAATGTTAAGTGCAGGGCAGATACTTGGTTTTAATTCGGGGCTGTTAGCAGGAGCCATAATCTCCGGAGCATATTTTGGAGACAAGGTATCTCCTCTCTCAGACACAACAAACCTCTCCGCTTCAATATCCCAGGTAGATCTGTACAAGCATGTAAAATATATGCTCGTCACCAATATACCTTTATTGGTGATTACAGCAATAATATTTACGGTTATAGGTTTCTTAATGCC
Source organism: uncultured Bacteroidales bacterium (assembly GCA_900544815.1). Classification (GTDB taxonomy): domain Bacteria; phylum Bacteroidota; class Bacteroidia; order Bacteroidales; family UBA932; genus Egerieousia. The sequence goes on from UQWT01000028.1 coordinate 17,785, forward strand.
GTCTGCAGATAATTTGGATATAGAAAAGGATTTGGCAGAGATTGCCGCTGCATACAACATAACCCCATGGCTACTGCTTATACCATGCGCTACTATCTATATGATATACAAGAAAATATCTCCTTTTCTAACGCTATTTTTGTCTGCCGTGTTAGGTTGCATAGTGGCGCTTTTTGCCCAACCTCAGATTATAGCGCAGATAACTCCTTATGCAGAGGGTTCGGTAAAGACTTGGTTGTATGCACCCATTAAAATAATGTCGTCTCACGTAGATATTTCAACAGGCAATGAGATGCTCAACGGGCTTGTAAGCACAAACGGAATGGCCGGAATGCTAAATACAATATGGCTTATCTTGTGTGTTGTGGTATTTGGCGGTATAATGGAGGCATGCGGTTATATACAGACCGTTACAGATATTATTGTAAAAAGGATAAAGAGCGTCGTATCGTTGGTTGCATCAACAATGGCGTCCTGCATTTTTTGCAATATAGTCCTTTCCGACCAATACATGTCTATCCTTATTCCCGGAAAGATGTTCAAAAAGATCTATGAAGACGAGGGGTATAATCCTGAGCTGCTCAGCCGTTCACTCCAAGACTCTGCTGCCGTTACATCTGTATTGATTCCTTGGAATACCTGCGGTGTGGCTCAATCCGGGGTTTTAGGTGTCCCCACATTGGAGTATCTTCCATACTGCTTCTACAATTGGCTGTCTCCTTTTGTAAACCTTGTAGTGGTGTTCTTGGGGTACAAGATCTATAGGTTTGGAAAACCTGTCGGGAAGCTTATTGGAAAAAGAAAAGAAAAAGGGGGCAAATAGGTTTTCGGCTTGTATGATTTGAAAAAATGCAGACTTTTGCATATATATTATTAGAGATTATTTATTAAAAAGTTATACTATCATGGAAAAAAATCACGTTGTATCACTATCATATACTCTTAAGGTTGATGGCGAGGTTATTGAAACGGTTAATGCCGAGCGTCCTATGGAGTTTATCTTTGGAACCGGCTTCCTGCTTCCAAAATTTGAGGAGAACATAAAAGGAAAGATTGAGGGTGATACTTTTGAGTTTACTCTTGAGCCTACAGAGGCTTACGGTGAAATTAACAAAGATGCCATTGTTGAGCTCCCTAAAAATATCTTTGAGGTTGACGGCAAAATTGAGGATGGCCTTCTTACTGTTGGCAACACCCTGCCAATGATGGATTCGGCAGGAAACAGACTAAACGGTACCATTGACGAGGTTAAGGATGAGACCGTTGTAATGAACTTTAACCATCCGTTAGCAGGTTCTAAACTTCATTTTACCGGTAAGGTTGAAAAGATAAGGCCTGCTACAGAGAAGGAGATCAATGAGGGTCTTCATGGCGAGAAGGTTAAGCATGATTGTAGCGGGGGATGTTCTTCTTGTGGAGGCGGCTGTCATTAATGAAACAAAGGGGGATAGCAAAAATATATTTGTCATCCCCTTTTTTTCTGTTTATTAATCGTTTAGATTAGTTACAGTCTTGTAATCACCAACATTTTTTCTGCATAGATATTTTTACACCATCTATTAAAAAAGTAAAAATATTGATTTTTCTTTATCAACTAAAAACAAATTTGTATAATCGTTAGATAATTCATACATTTACAAGCGATACAGTTTGAAATAATTACTCATTTCAGCGCCTTGCTTCACAGGTATATAAGGTATACAGTTTCAAAGAGCAGACTGCAAATGGTATAAGGAGTGTACCGTGAGCCGAAGCGGGAGACGTTTCTTTTTATTCACATTCATTAGTGTCCCGTTAAAATCGGGACACTAATGAGCCAAACATAGGAAATATAGTTTTAGGCTTCTATCATTCGAGCTGCATTAATGCCATCTATAGCAGAGGAGACAATTCCGCCGGCATATCCGGCACCTTCGCCGCAAGGATAAAGGCCGGGCAGATCTATATGTTCCAAAGTGTTGGGATTGCGGGGAATACGCACAGGAGAGGATGTCCTTGATTCGGTTGCTACAAGAAGGGCATCTTTGGTATAATACCCTTTGAGCTTTTTGTCAAATTCAATAAAGCCTTTCTGCAGCGCCTCAACAATGAATTTTGGCAGCATTGTATGCAAAGGGGCAGAGTAAACTCCGCAAAGATAAGATGATGCAGGCAGATTGGCAGACATTCTGTTGTTTACAAAATCTGTCATACGTTGCGCAGGAGCCTTTAAAGAGCCATCGCCACACTCAAACAGATGCTGTTCAATTCTCTTTTGAAACCTTAAGAGTTTTAAAGGATCTCCGCCTTTAAATAAAGGGTTGTCTTTAACATCATCAGGGTTTACGGAGACCACTACCCCTGCATTTGCAAGCTTTGAACTCCTTGCCGAATTGCTCATACCGTTAAGCACAATCTCTCCCGGAGCTGTTGCAGCAGGCACAAGCACCCCTCCCGGACACATACAGAATGAAAAGACCCCTCTGCCGTTAACCTGCGCTACTACAGAATATTCTGCAACGGGAAGTGCCGGATTATCGTTGTTTCTGTAACGTATTCTGTTTATAAGTTTCTGCGGATGTTCAACTCGTACACCAAGAGCAAACCCTTTTGCTTCAAGCGCCCACCCCTTTTCATAGAACAACTCATATATATCACGGGCCGAATGCCCCGTTGCAAGAATTACATTCTTAGTTCTAAAGAGCTTTTCACCGGCAGCAACTGTCCATCTTCTGCCATCACTTAATGCTTCAAAAAAGATATCCGTAACCCTTGTATTAAAATGTACCTCTCCCCCACACTCCACAATCTTCTTGCGCATATTCTCTATAATTGCAGGAAGTCTGTCACTGCCAATATGAGCATGAGTTTCAATCATAATATCGGGGTCTGCACCAAACTTTACAAAAGTGGCAAGCACCTCCTCTACATTCCCCCTTTTTGTTGAGCGAGTGTACAGCTTGCCATCTGAGTATGTGCCTGCCCCACCCTCTCCAAAACAGTAGTTGGAGTCTGGGTTAACAACGCTGCTGCGGCACATTGTGGCATTGTCTATCTTTCTGGTACGCACATCCTTGCCTCTTTCTAATATAATTGGCTTAATGCCGCGCTGTAACAGAGTAAGAGCTGCAAAAAGCCCTGCAGGCCCGCACCCTATGATTACAACCTCCTCTGCAGTGTCTGCTGCATCTGTCACATTAAGATACGGCTTTAGTTCAAACCGCTCTAAAGGTGGTTCACCCTCCAACCTATATCTTATGCGATACCTGTAAAGCACCCTCCCCATTCTGGCATCAAGGGAACGTTTAACCACCTCAAAACCCTTTATTCTCTCTACAGGTCTCTTTATCTTGGCTGCCACAACAGACAGGATCTTGTTTGACGACGGCTTTATCTTAGCATCGAACGATAGCTCTATTTCACTCATCTGTACACAGTTCTATAATCTTTATCTCATCTCCGCGGCACGCGAGACAGGCGGAGCATCCAAAGGGCAGACAATACCCTGCCTAAACTTGAACAGTCCTGTAATTGCAATCATTGCCGCGTTGTCTGTAGTAAACTTAAACTCCGGAATAAAACAGGTCCAACCACGTTTGGCCCCCTCCTCTGCAACCCTGTTGCGCAATCCCGAATTGGCAGAAACACCACCGCCAAGAGCCACAGTCTTTATGCCGGTCTCCTTAACAGCCTTAAGGAGCTTGTCCATTAGAATATCTATAAGATGCTTTTGGAACGATGCGCAAATATCCTCCTTGTTCTCCTCTATAAAATTAGGATTCTCCTTCAATTGGTCTCTCACAAAATAGAGAAGAGATGTCTTTATCCCGCTAAAACTAAAGTCCAACCCGGGAAGATGAGGTTTTGAAAACTTAAATCTGTTTGGGTCTCCCAACTTTGCCAATCTGTCTACAACAGGGCCGCCCGGATACCCCAACCCCATCATCTTGGAACATTTGTCAAACGCCTCCCCCACAGCATCATCTATCGTATGCCCTATAACCTCAAAATCTAAATAATCGTTAACCTTTACAATCTGAGTATGGCCACCCGACACCAACAATGCCAAAAATGGAAATTCCGGCACCCTATTCTCCTTTCCCTCCTGCTTTATGAAATGAGACAAAATATGCCCCTGCAGATGATTAACCTCTACTAAAGGTTTGCCCAAAGAGATGGAGAGTCCCTTAGCAAAGGAGGTTCCAACCAATAAAGAGCCCAAAAGCCCCGGCCCCCTTGTAAAGGCAATAGCATCTATCTCCTCTTTTCTTATTCCAGACAATCTTATCGCTTCACTTACAACCGGCACAATATTAAGTTGATGCGCGCGCGACGCAAGCTCCGGTATAACCCCGCCGTAATTCTTATGAACATCCTGGCTTGCCAGGACATTAGACAGCAGAAAGTCATCTTTAATGACTGCCGCAGAGGTATCGTCACATGAAGACTCTATTCCAAGTATGATATAACTCATCTGTAAAAAATTTAACAGACGCAAAATTAGTTAGTTTTTTGTTATTTTTGTCAAATTTTAAACTCCCGTTCAAATGGGTTGTTTAAATATAGTTTAATGTTAACACAGCGGCTATTATAAAAAAATTAAAGACCATACTCATACGGGCGCTGCTTATACTTTTCGCCCTCCAGATTGGAATATATCTGGCACTACAGATTCCGGCATTGCAGACATGGCTGGCGCGGGGTGTTGTGGGTATGGTATCCAACAAGATAAATGGCAACATTAAGGTTGGAAAGGTCTATTTTGTATTCTTTAACAGATTAGTGCTTAATGAGGTAAGTATTACAGACAAAGAGAGCGCCACAGGCACTGTAAAGGATACGTTGCTCTCTTGCGACAAATTGTCGGTGACCCTCTCCCCTATGGAACTTCTTAAAGGCAACATAAAGCTTAATTCGGTCTCTTTATCGGATGGTATCTTCAATCTGCAGAACGAGGGGGTTGGGATGAGTAACCTTAAAAGGATATTAGGACTAGGCAAAAAACAGAAAGATACTACAAATAAAAGATCTATAAACCTGCTCGCCAACTCCTTAAAATTAAAGAACTTTAGATTTGTAATGCAGAACCCAAGGAACTACCGGGACAGGGGACCTTACTGCATGAATTTCGCGGACCTCAATGTTAAAGATATTAACATTAACATAAACTCCATATCTTTAGAGAGAGATACATTAAGAGCCAATATAAAAAATATTAGCGCCAAGGAGAAGTGCGGTTTTAACCTAAAGCATTTAGAGGGGCTTCTGCAGGTTACAGCACATGAAGCAAAGATAAAGAACCTCCGGATAGAGGACGATTTTTCAAATATACCGGCAGAATACTTCTCAATGTCTTTTAATACAACCGAGGATTTCTCTGATTTTGTAAATAAAGTAAGATTGGGCATTGATCTCCAAAACGCATATATAAACTTTAAGACAATAGGCAAATTTGCTCCATCTCTTGCCAACAGCTCTTTGGCTTTTTACGTAAACGGAGAGGCTACCGGCAGAATAAACAATCTAAAGGCAGATAGTCTTGAAGTTACGTCTGAAAGTGGGCACACATTTCTCAGACTTAAGGCACATCTGAGCGGTTTGCCGGATGTTCCATCTACAATGGCATCTATAAAGATAGAGGATTGCTACACCATGCCCGGCGATATAGCAGATATTATTGCATCAATAAACAACACCCCAAAGATACCATTTTTAACGCAACTGACCCCGGCTGTAAGATACAACTTTACCGCCGATCTTACAGGACTGCTGTACGATTTTGCGGTTAAAGGCAAGCTCACCTCCTCTGTTGGAACGGTGGATATGGATATTCTTATGGATGCTTCACCTGAGCAGAGGAAAAACGGTTTAAAATTAGACGGATATGTTAAAACTCATGAGTTAGATCTTGGCAAAATTCTAAATAACAAGATGTTGGGCGCTGTTACGCTTAACGGCAACATACAGTCTTTATTCAAGAGCGAAGAGATGGGCGGGATGAATGTAAATCTTAAAATGCTTAACGTTTCCAAGCTTGGGTTTAACAGATATGTTTACAGAAACATAATTGCAACCGGACTATACAACAGCAAACTGTTTGACGGAAAGATTATCTGTCACGACCCTAATTTAGATTTCATATTTCAGGGACTGTTCTCTTTTGACAGGACAAAGAACAGCAGGTACGATTTTTATATGGATATGCCGTACGCAAACCTGCATGCACTTAATATCGATAAAAGGGACACCGTATCTGAGGTAAGCCTGCTCACAACTGCCAAGTTTACAAGAACCCCTATGGGGGATATAAACGGAACCATAAAGGTCAAGAATCCATATTTCAGAAACAGCAAGGGTGGATTTGATCTTGGCGACATAACTTTGGAATCTGTAATGGAGACAAACAATTACAACTCCAAGTTCAAGTCGCAGTTTATGAATGCGCAGTATGCCGGCAATATAGAGATATCTACCTTTATCTCCGATTTTATTACATCAACAATAAGAAAGACAGCAGAGAATTATCTTAACAAGGGTGACAAAAGAATTGAAACAGAGAACCATATTATTGCAGAAAGCAATGAGCATGAGGCTAAAAAGGGTGAACTGAACATACATTTCTCAGACACGAGAGGATTACTCGAAGCTCTTTTACCTCAGTTGTATATTGCTCCAAAATCTGCCATTAGAGTCTATAGAAACAACTCTTTCAACTGTCTTAATCTAA